>JBDLTM010000044.1:0-12091 GCA_039805805.1 Pseudomonadota bacterium
CCAAGCTCGACGGCGACTCGCGCGGCGGCGCGGCGCTGTCGGTGCGCGCGGTCACCGGCGCGCCGATCAAGTTTGCCGGCGTGTCCGAGAAGATCGACGGCCTCGAGGTGTTCGACGCCGAGCGCCACGCCGGGCGCGTGCTCGGCATGGGCGACATCGTCGCGCTGGTCGAGCAGGTCACCGCGGGCGTCGACCTGGCGGCGGCGCAGAAGCTGGCGGCCAAGGTCAAGAGCGGCGATGGCTTCGACCTCGAGGACTTCCTCGATCAGCTGCGCCAGATGAAGAAGATGGGTGGCCTCTCGAGCCTGATGGACAAGCTGCCGACCCAGGTGTCGGCCAAGGCCGGCAGCGCCGACCTGGACCGGGCCGAGAAGGAGCTCAAGCGCAAGGAAGGCATCATCTGCAGCATGACGCCGCAGGAACGCCGCAAGCCCGAGCTGATCAAGGCCACGCGCAAGCGCCGTATCGCCGCCGGCGCCGGCGTCCAGGTGCAGGACGTCAACCGCCTGCTCAAGGAATTCGAGCAGATGCAGGCCATGATGAAGAAGATGAAGGGCGGCGGCCTGATGAAGATGATGAAGAAGCTCGGCGGCATGAAGGGCATGGGCCTGCCGGGTATGCCCAAGCCGCCGGGCCTGTAAGCCCGGCTGGCTGCCGGATCACGCTGTCATGGAGGCCGACGCACTCAGCTTGCTCGAGCTCCTGCTAGGGCTGGCCGGCTTGGCGCTGGCGCTGATGCTGCGTCCCTGGCGCATGCTGAAAGGGCCGCTGCTGACGCCGGCGCTGGCGTCTCTTGCGCTGCTGCCCTGGTTCTGGCTGCTGCCGCAGCAACTGCCGCAGGGGCTGCAGGTCCAGCTCTCGGGCGCCAGCCTGCTGACGCTGATGCTGGGCTGGCCGCTGGCGGTCCCGGTGCTGGCGCTGGTCGCGCTGCTGGTCTGGTCCATCGGCGCTCATGATGCGGCGGCCGTGCTGTCGCAGTGGGTCTGGCTGGGGCTGGCGCCCGCCACGCTGACGCTGCTGCTGGGGCGCCTGCTGCGGCGCTGGCTCACCTTCAGTCCCTTCGTCTACACGCTCGGGCGCGGCTTTCTCGGCACCGCGCTGGCGGTGTTCGGCTCCGGCGTGCTGCAGGAGCTCGCGCAGCGCTGGCTGGTCGGCGTCAGCCTGCATGACGCGCTGGTGGCGCGCTGGCTGATGGCCTGGGGCGACGCTTTCCTGACCGGCATGTTCAGTGCCATTTTCTTGGCCTTTGCCCCGCACTGGCTGGCGACCTGGTCGGATCAGCGCTATCTGCCGCGCCGGCCGCGCTGAGCATGGCCATCCGGACTGGCTTATCGCCAGCATCTGCCCTATTTTGAGGCCTGGGATCCCCTTGCGGGCAGGAAAATCCCTCGGACTGGCTTACATTGGGGTTTGAATCTGGAGATACCTCATGAGTGACCTTCTGCTCAAGTCTGCCGGCGAGCGCGAGCCGCTGCAAGCCTCTTTCAGCGATGCCGCCAACCCCATCGGCCTCGACGGCATCGAGTTCATCGAGTACGCCACTGCCAAGCCGCAGGCGCTGGGTCAGGTGCTTGAGATGATGGGCTTCAAGCCGGTCGCGCGCCATCGCTCGCGCGAGGTGCTGCTATACCGCCAGGGCGACCTCAACATCGTGGTCAACGCGCACCAGCCGGTGGCAGCAGCTGGCGGCCACGGCGAGACCCCCAGCCTCTCGGCCATAGCGCTGCGCGTGCGCGATGCGCGAGCCGCCTACGCCTATGTGCTCGAGCGCGGCGCCTGGGAGGTCAGCACCCATCCCGAGGTGATGGAGCTCAACATCCCCGCGATCCACGGCGCCGGCGGCAGCCGGATCTACTTCGTCGACCGCTATCGGGAGTTCTCGATCTACGACGTGGACTTCGTACCGATTCCCGCGGTCGACTTGCACCCAGTGGCGACCGCGGGCCTTCATTTCTTCGGCATCGTGCAGTACATCGGCCCCGAGCGCAGCTATGACTGGATCGAGTTCTACCGCGAGCTGATCGGCGCCGAGCTGATTCCCGACGAGCAGCGCTTCGGCATCATGCCCAAGGGCAAGCTGCTGCGCACGCCTGCGCTCGACCCCGCCAAGCGCTTCATGATCCAGCTGATCGAGCCCGACGTCAACGTGCTCGATGCCGACGAGCGCCTGCAGCGCATCGGCCTGGGCGTACCCGATGTGCAGGCTGCCGTCGCGGCGCTGCGCGCGCTCGGAGTCGAGTTCGTCGAGACCGCCGCCGCGCACACCGAGGCGCGCGGCGCGATCAGCAAGACCTACCTGGGCTCGGTGGTGTTCGAGCTGGTGCACGACGAGAGGGGCTGAAGCCATGAGATCCGAGCGCAGCACAGCCCAGGCCATTGCGGGCTTTGGCATGGACACGATCACGCTGGCCGGCCCGCTGGAGGCCAAGCTTGCGGCGATGAGGGACGCCGGCTTTTCCCAGGTCATGCTCAAGGCCAACGATCTGGTCGGACATCCGCAAGGCTGGCAGGCGGCAGTGCAGGCAGTGCGCAGTAGCGGCCTGCGCGGCACCGGCTTCCAGGTTCTGCGCGACTTCGAGGGCCTGAGCGGCCACCTGCACCACTACAAGGTCGACATCGCGAAGATGATGCTCGAGATGTGCGCCGCGCTCGGCTGCAAGGTGCTGCTGGCCTGCTCGTCGACCTCGGTCCACGCGAGCGCCGACCTGGACCAGATCGCGCGCGACCTGCGCAAGCTCGCGATACTCGCGATCCCGCACGGCATCCGGATCGCCTACGAGGGGCTGTCCTGGGGCCGCACGATCAACGAGTACACGACCGCCTGGGACGTGGTGCAGCGCGCCGACTGCCCCAACCTGGGGCTAGGCATCGACTCGTATCACATCTTCGCGGCCAAGACGCCGCTCGACGAGATCGACTACCTCGACCCGAGCAAGATCTTCCTGGTGCAGCTGGCCGACTTCATGTGGCAGGAAACCAAGACCTTCGAGGAGCGCATGACGACGGCGCGCACCTTCCGCGTCTTCCCCGGCGAGGGCGTGCACAGCGAGCAGCTGGTCGACCTGGTTCTGCGGCTGGACCGCCTGGGCTACCAGGGCGACTACAGCTTCGAGGTCTTCAACGACGACTATGTGCAGATGCCGCTGCCCTTCGTCGCCGAGCGTGCCCGCAGGTCGGCGCTCTGGCTGGCCGAGGAGGTGCTGCGCTGCGCGGTTCCGCTGCCGCACGAGTTGCGGCTGAAGGCTCCGTCCTGAGGCGTCCGGGCTTTCAGTCCAGCCCGTGCATGACGGCCCAGATCCAGCCGTTGACCGTCAGGAAGGCGATCGCGGTCGAGGCCACCAGCAGCGTGGCGGCATAGCCGCCATAGCCCAGCCGCTGCGCCAGCGCCGAGAACAGCGCCGGCATCGGCATGGCCGCGTAGAGGATGGCGGCGCGCTGCAGCTCGGGCTCGAGCTCCGGCAGCAGCGCCAGCATGGCGAGCACGCACAGCGGGTGCAGCAGCAGCTTGCCGCTGACGACGGCGAACAGGTCGACCTTGACGTCCTGCAGCCGCTGGCCGACCAGCACGCCGCCTATCATCAGCAGCGCGACGCCTGGCGCACCCGCGCCGACCAGTTGAAGGCTACGGTCGAGGAAATAGGGCAGCTGGAGCTCGAGCGCCGAGCCGCTCACGCCGGCGACGATGGCCCAGATCATGGGGTTGCGCGCCAGCGTGCGCAGCGACTGCAGCAGCGAACGCTGCCACGGCATGCCCGCCTCGCGTCCGGCCGCCATCAGCACGATCGGGATCACGAGCAGGTTCTCGACCAGCACGCCCAGCGTCATCGCGATCGTGGCGGCCGGCCCGATCAGCTCGCCCAGGATCGGAAAGCCGACGAAGACGGAGTTGGAGGCCGACATCCCCATGCCGGTCAGTGCCGAGTGCGGCCAGGGCAGCCTGCGCCAGAGTCGGCCGTAGAGCAGCCCGGCGAGCAGCGCCAGCGCCGAGCCGCCGCCATAGACCGCCAGATAGCGCAGGTTGAGCACCTCGTGCAGCGGGAACTGGATGATCGCTCGGCAGATCAGCGCCGGCAGCAGGAAGTCGATCAGCAGCTTGCCCAGCACCAGCATGTCCTCGCGCCTGAACACGCCGCGCCAGACAGCCAGGTAGCCGATGGCGATCAGCAGGAAGATGGGCGAGGTGATCGAGAGGATGTGCAGCATGGCGGAAAATTGAAAGCCCGCCGATGGCGGGCTGGCAGAGGTGCGCTGACCCGCAACGGCCAGACAGGCGTCAGTATGACAGACGCGCCAGCGAGCGCAGCTGCTCGGCGGTCGTGCTCGGCAGGCCGAAGTATTCGAGGTAGGCCGGGATCTGCTCGAACAGCATGTCGGAGCCGACCTGGGTGCGGCAGCCGCGCTCGCGCGCCGCGGCCAGGAAGGCGGTCACCTCGGAGGCCATCACGACTTCGCCGACGAAAGTCTCGGGCGCCAGTCGGCTGACGTCGAGCGGCAGCGGGTCGCCTGCCTTCATGCCCATCGGCGTGGCGTTGACGACCAGATCATGGCCAGCCGGGTCATTGGAGCCGGTGCGGACCTCGATCTGCGGGTAATGGACCCGGATGCGCTGGCCCAGGGCCTCGGCGGAGGCTGTGTTGACGTCGAACAGGCTGATCGACGCGATGCCGGCACCGGCCAGCGAGGCCGCGATCGCCGAGCCGACGCCGCCGCTGCCGACCACCAGCACGCGCTTGTCCTGCAGGTCGAGGCCCTTGCGCTGCACGCCGCGCACGAAGCCGGCGCCGTCGAACATGTCGCCGACCAGGCGGCCGTCCGCCAGCCGCTTGACCGCGTTGCAGGCGCCGGCGACCCGCACGGTCGGCGTGACCTCGTCGAGCAGGCCGACGGTCGTGACCTTGTGCGGCATCGTGATCAGCGCGCCGCGGATGTTGGTGAGCTGGAACACCGACTTCAGGAAGGCCGGGTAGTCTGGCGCCTGGCAGCCCATCGGAACCACCACGCAGTCGATGCCGGCCTGCTCGAAGTAGGGGTTGTAGATCATCGGCGACTTGAAGCTGAAGGTCGGGTAGCCGATGTGGGCGATGAGCTCGGTGTTGCCGGTGATCATGGGAGCCTCGCAGGTGTTCAGGCCTTGCGCGCCGCGGAGTTGACGTACTTGCGCACCAGTCCGTCCATTGCGACCAGGTAGCCGTCGACGCCGAAGCCGACCACGATGCCGGCCGCCGCCGGCGAGACCCAGCTGTGGTGGCGGAATTCCTCGCGCGCGTGCACGTTGGAGATGTGGCATTCGATCACCGGCAGCGGATCGACGCCCTTGATGGCGTCGTGCAGCGCGATCGAGGTGTGGGTGAATGCGCCGGGGTTAAAGACCACGCCCAGCACCATGCCTTCCTTGTACAGGCGGCCGTACTCGTGGATCTTGTCGAGCAGCGCGCCTTCCCAGTTGCTCTGGAAGCACTCGACCTCGTAGCCGAGCTTGTTGCCGTGGGCGATGCAGAAGGCTTCGACATCGGCCAGCGTGGTGTGGCCGTACTGGGCCGGCTCGCGCGTGCCGAGCAGGTTGAGGTTGGGGCCGTTGAGGATCAGGATCTTCTTCATCATGCACGAACTGGTTGGTTGGGACGAGCCAAAAAAGGGGCGCAGGCCTGGCCAGCGTCCCCTGGCTGCTTACTTGCGGACCTTGGCCAGTTCGGCCTGCAGCTCCTGCACGGTTTCCTGGCCGACGTTGACCGCGTACTTGGCGGTGACAGGGCGCAGCTTGTCGCGCAGCTTGCCCAGTTCGGCGGCCGGGAATTCGCTCACCTGCATGCCGTTCTTCTTCAGGTTGTCGAGCGCGCCGGCGATCTGGCTGCGGTTGACCTCGCGTTGGTATTTCGCGGACTCTTTCGCGGCGTCGGCGACGATCTTCTTCTGGCCGGCATCGAGGCCGTCCCAGAACTTCTTGCTGACCATCACCGACTGCGGGTTGTACTGGTGGTTGCTCAGCACGATGTGCTTCTGCACCTCGTAGAACTTGTTGGCGTTGATGACCGAGACCGGGTTCTCCTGGCCGTCGATCGCCTTCTGCTCCAGCGCGCCATAGACCTCGGGGAAGGGCAGCGGGGTCGGGTTGGCACCCAGTGCCTTGACCCAGTCGACGTTGATCGGGTTCGGGATCACGCGCAGCTTGAGGCCCTCGAGGTCCTCGACCTTGTTGATCGGGCGCTTGCTGTTGGTGATCTGACGGAAACCCAGCTCGTAATAGGTCAGGCCGACCAGGCCCTTGGCTTCGAGCCTGGCGTGCATCTTCTGGCCGAAGGCGCCGTCCATCACCGCGTCGGCTTCCTTGGCGTTGCCGAACATGAAGGGGAAGTCCCAGATCGCGAATTCCTTGACCTGGTTGGCCAGGATGCCGGAGTTCATCGTCACCATCTCGAGCGTGCCGCCCTGCAGCGCCGAGACGTTGGCCTGGTCGCTGCCCAGGGTGCCGCCCGGGAACAGGTTGACCTTGAGCTTGCCGCCCGACTTGGCCTCGACGATTTCCTTGAACTTCTCCATGCCGGCCACCAGCGGGTGGCCCTTGGGGTTCTGCGTCGCGAACTTGATGGTCTTGACCTCCTGGGCCGAGGCCAGGCCGCAGGCGGCCAGCGCGACGCTGGCGAGGACGGTCTTGATGAACACACGCTTCATGGGAATCTCCAGTTCAAAGGTGGGTGGACGTACGCGGAATTGTTGCGTCTGGCCTGGCGTACCCGTGCAGGCCAGCCGTTGATGAGGCGACGTCAGCCGTAGAACCAGCGCGCCGGCACCATGACGAGTTCGGGGAACAGCACCATCAGGAACAGCAGCGCGAACTGCGCCAGCATGAAGGGCCAGACCCCCTTGGTGACCGCGTCCATGCTGACCTTGCCGACGCCGGCCACAGTGGACAGCACGGTGCCAACCGGCGGCGTGATCAGGCCTATCGCGTTGTTGATCATGAACAGCACGCCGAAGTAGACTGGGTCGATGCCGGCGGCCTTGACGATGGGCATCAGCACCGGGGTCAGGATCAGGATGGTCGGCGTCATGTCCATCGCGGTACCGACCAGGATCACGATGACCATGATCGCGAACATCAGCAGCTTGGGGCTGTCCAGCAGCGGCTCGAGCAACTCGACCAGATCGGCCGGCAGGTTGGCCACCGTGATCATCCAGGCCGAGACCATGGCGGCGGCGACCAGGAACATGATGACCGAGGTGGTCCTGGCCGCGGCCAGGAACAGGCCGTAGAGCTGGTTGAGCTTGAGTTCCTTGTAGACCAGGGTCGAGATCAGCAGCGCGTAGACGGCGGCAACCACGGCGGCTTCGGTCGGCGTGAAGACGCCGAACTTGAGGCCGACGACCACGATCACCGGCAGCACCAGCGCGAAGGTGGCGTCCTTGAAGGCGGCTAGCACCTGTGCCATGCTTGCGCGCGGCGAGGCCTGGATCTTCTCCTTGCGTACCAGCAGCCACCAGGTGATCCAGAGCGCCGCGCCCAGCATCAGCCCCGGCGCGATGCCGGCCATGAACAGCTTGGAGACCGAGACGTTGGCCGCGACGCCGAAGATGACGAAGCCGATCGAGGGCGGGATGATGGGGGCGATGATGCTGGCCGCCGACAGCAGGCCGGCCGAGCGCGCGGTGTCGTAGCCGGCGCGGTTCATCATCGGCAGCAGCAGCGCGGCGAGCGCGGCGGCGTCGGCCACCGCAGAGCCCGACAGCGCGGCCATGATGATCGCGGCCATGATGCCGACATAGCCCAGGCCGCCCTTGACATGGCCGACCAGGGTCATCGCGAAGTTCACGATCCGGCGCGACAGGCCGCCGGCGTTCATGATCTCGCCGGCCAGCATGAAGAAGGGCACGGCCAGCAGCGGGAAGCTGTTGCTGCCTTCGATCACGTTCTGCGCCAGGATCTGGGCGTCGAACATGTCCAGGTGCCACATCAGCGCCGCGCCCGACAGCAGCAGCGAGAAGGCGATCGGCACGCCCAGCATCATGGCGCCGATCAGCGCGCCGAGGAAGATGGCTATCGTCATGGTTTTCTCCTTGTCGGCGGGCTCAGGGCTTTGGGTCGCCGTGCGGCATGTCGTCGGACTCGCGCACGCCGATCAGTTCGTTCTCGCCCAGGCGGCCGCCCAGCAGCTTGAGCAGGTCATAGCCCAGGATCAGCAAGGCCAGCGTCGCGAACACCAGGCCCGCGCCGTAGAACCAGCCCATCGAGACTTCCATCACTGGGCTGGTGGTCTCCAGGTTGATCTGGAACTGCTGCCAGGAGCCGCGCAGGATCAGCCAGCTGCAGAACAGCATCAGCAGATGGGCGATGACGAAGCAGGCCTTCTTGCCCGCCAGCGGCAGCCGCGCCACCAGCGTGTCGGTGCCGAGATGGCCCTTCTCGCGCAGGCCGACGAAGGCGCCGAGGAAGGTCATCCAGACGAACAGCCAGCGCGACAGCTCCTCGGACAGGGTCAGTCCTGAGTTGAAGCCGTAGCGCAGCACCACGTTGGCGAATACCAGCACCACCATCAGCGCCAGCGCCGCCACCATCAGCAGCGACAGCAGCTTGGTGAGCTGGTCTATGAGTTTTTGAAGCATGAGGTTCTCCTAGCAGCGGCGGATTGTACGAACCGGTTAGTTTTTGGTGTTGAGGGCAAACCCTGATCTGGCGGCGAGGCCGTGCTGCATTTCAGCTGCGCAGGTGGCGCCAGACCATGTCGACCACGCTCTCGCGCCGCCGCGCCAGATAGTCGGTCGAGCCCGTGTCGAGCTTGAAGATCAGGCCGAAGGTATGCCGGTTCGAGACGTTGAAGAAGGACAGCGCCGAGATCGAGGCATGGATGTCGACCGGGTCCAGCCCAGGGCGGAACACGCCCTGCGCCAGTCCGCGCTGGTACAGCTCGCGGATCGCGTCGATCGCGGGCACGTTGAGTTCCTGGATGTACTGGCTGCGGCGCATGAACTGGCCGCGGTGGATGTTCTCCGACATCACGATCCGGACATAGCTCTCGTTGCGCAGGTGGCGGTCGAAGGTGAAGCCGACCAGGCGCTTGAGGGCGGCCTCGGGCTCCAGGCTTTCCAGGTGCAGCTCGGTTTCCTCCTGGCGGATCTTGCGGTAGGACTCCTCTAGCACGGCCAGGTAGAGCCCTTCCTTGCTGCCAAAGTAGTAGTAGATCATGCGCTTGCTGGTCCGGGTCGCGGCGGCGATCTCGTCGATGCGCGCGCCTGCCAGCCCCTTCTCGCCGAACTCCTGCTCGGCCACCGCCAGGATGTCGGCACGGGTGCGCTCGGGATCGTTGGTGCGGGAAGCCCCCCGCGCTGGTGGCCGTGAAGGCTGCCAGTCGGCGCGGGATGAATGTACTGGTTCGTTCATTCAGGCCAGTATAGGCCGGGCCAGCCGCATTGCCGATGCAGGTAAACCCTGATTCGGTGCTCCTGCTGCGGCCGGGCTTTCCGTACGGACCGGGCTGGGCCGACGCGCTCAGGCCGTGGCGCTGAACGCGACCACGTGGTCGACGTCGAGGCGGATGCCGATCGCCTCGCCCAGCGCATGGTTGTGGTGGCTGGGCACCAGCGACAGCACCCGCTCGCCGCTGGACAGCTCCAGCGTGTAGAGGATCTCGGCGCCGCGGAAGGCCTTGTGCAGCACCCTGGCCCTGACCGGGCTCTCGTCATCGTGGATCACGTCGTCGGGCCGCAGCAGCACGTCGACCTGGCAGCCGCCGGGCGCCTGGTGCACCGGGCAGTCGGCGCAGTCGCGACCGCAATTGATCGGCGTCATCGAGGGCAGCAGGCCGAGCGTGATCCGCACTCCGCGGCCATCGACGACCTGGCCCGGCAGCAGCACGCCCTGGCCGATGAAGTTGGCCACGAAGCGGTTGGCGGGCCGGTGGTAGAGGTTGTAGGCGCTGTCCCATTGCTGGATCCTGCCCTCGGCCACGACGCCGATCACGTCGGCCATCGCGAAGGCCTCGTGCTGGTCGTGGGTGACGAGCACGGCGGTGGCGCCCTCGCGCTTGAGGATCTCGCGCACCTCGAGCGAGAGCCGCTCGCGCAGGTCGACGTCGAGGTTGGAGAAGGGCTCGTCGAGAAGCACCAGCTGGGGCCTGGGCGCCAGCGCGCGCGCCAGCGCGACGCGCTGCTGCTGGCCGCCCGAGAGCTCGTGCGGGTGCTTGTGGCGCTGGTCCGACAGCCCGACCAGCTCCAGCAGGTGCGCCACGCGCTGCGTCCGCTCGGCCGCACTAGCCTGGCGCAGCCCGAAGGCCACGTTCTGTTCCACCGTCAGGTGCGGAAACAGGGCATAGTCCTGGAACACCATTCCGATGCGGCGCTTCTCGGTCGGCAGGCTGTAGCCCGGCCGGCTGACGCATTCGCCGTCGATCAGGATCTCGCCGCCGGCAGCTGCCTCGAAGCCCGCGATGCAGCGCAGCAGCGTGGTCTTGCCGCAGCCCGAGGGCCCGAGCAGGCAGGCGATCTGTCCCGACTGGACATGGCAGCTGACGTCCTGCACCACGGCGTTCGATCCGTAGCGCTGTACCAGGTTGATGATGTCCAGTTGTGCCATGCTGTGATCCAAGTCCAAGAACAATTATTATTCTCAACTAAAAACCGATTGTCACATGCGCCCATCGTCCTCCTTGCTCCTGATCTCGCTGCCGATTGCCATTCTCGCCGCCTTGCCGGTGGCCGGACTGGCCTTCTATCTGCTGGCGGGAGGCACCGGCGGGACCTGGGCCCACCTGAGCGCGACGGTGCTGCCGGCCTACAGCCGCAACTCGCTGCTGCTGTGCCTGGGCGTGGCATTGGGGGTGGCCGTGATCGGCGTCGGCACCGCCTGGCTGACCGCCATGCATGAGTTTCCGGGGCGGCGCATCTTCGAGTGGGCGCTGGTGCTGCCGATGGCGATGCCGGCCTATGTGATGGCCTACCTCTACACCGATCTGCTGCAGTTCGTCGGGCCGGTGCAGAGCTGGCTGCGCGAGACTTTCGGCTGGCGCCGCGCCGACTACTGGTTTCCCGACGTGCGCAGCCTCGGTGGCGCGGTGCTGATGTTCGTCCTGGTGCTCTACCCCTATGTCTACCTGCTGGTGCGCAATGCCTTCCTCGAGCGCAGCAGCGGCATGCTCGAAGTGGCGCGCACCCTGGGCGAGAGCCCCTGGCGCGTGTTCTGGCGCGTGTCGCTGCCGCTGGCCCGGCCGGCGCTGGCAGCCGGCGTCGCGCTGGTGCTGATGGAGACGCTGGCCGACTACGGCACCGTCGCCTATTTCGGTGTCGACACCTTCACCACCGGCATCTACCGGGCCTGGTTCTCGCTTGGGGACCGTCATGCCGCGGTGCAGCTGGCCATGCTGCTGCTCGGCTTCGTGCTGCTGCTGCTGCTGCTCGAGCGTTTCTCGCGCGGGAGGTCGCGCTTCCACAACACGACCGGGCGCAACCGCCCGATGCCGGGCCAGCGCCTGCACGGCCTGGCCGCGCTGCTGGCCTTCGCCGGCTGCGGGCTGCCGCTGCTGCTGGGCTTCCTGCTGCCGGCTGTGCTGCTGCTGCGCATGGCGCTGGAACAGGGCCAGGGGCTGCCGGGCGGGCGCTTCCTGGCGCTGGCCGGCAACAGCGTGACGCTGGCGCTGCTGAGCGCGGCGCTGGCGGTGGCGCTGGCGCTGCTGCTGGCCTACAGCGCGCGCCTGTCGCGCAGCTGGCTGTCGTCCGGCCTGAACCGCCTCGTCGGCCTGGGCTACGCAGTGCCGGGCTCGGTGATCGCGGTCGGCGTGCTGATCCCGGTGACCCGGCTCGATCAGGCGCTGGCCGCGCTCTGGCAGCAGCTCGGTGGCCAGAACCCGGGCCTGATCCTGACCGGCGGCGTCGCGGCGCTGGTATACGCCTACCTGGTACGCTTCCTGTCGGCCGCGCTGCAGACCGTCGATGGCAGCCTGGGCAAGGTCACGCCCAGCATGGACGACGCCGCGCGCAGCCTGGGCCTGGGGCAGTGGCAGACGCTGGGCCAGGTCCATCTGCCGCTGCTGCGCGGCAGCCTGTTCACCGCGGGTCTGCTGGTGTTCGTCGACGTCATGAAGGAGCTGCCAGCCACGCTGGTGAT
>JBDLTM010000045.1:0-11958 GCA_039805805.1 Pseudomonadota bacterium
CCGCATCGTGCGTCGCGCGATCCGCCACGGCTACAAGCTGGGCCGCAAGACCCCCTTCTTCCACAAGCTGGTGCCCGACCTGGTCGCAATGATGGGCCCTGCCTACCCGAACCTGGCTGCCAACGCGCAGCGCATCGCCGACGTGCTCAAGGCCGAGGAAGAGCGCTTTTACGAGACGCTGGCCAACGGCATGGAGATCCTGGACGCCGCGCTGGGCAACGGCGAGCAGCTGCTGCCGGGCGAGGTCGCGTTCAAGCTGCACGACACCTACGGTTTCCCGCTCGACCTGTCGGCCGATGTCTGCCGCGAGCGCGGCGTCAGCGTCGACGAGGCCGGCTTTGCCGCCGCGATGGAGCGTCAGAAGGCGCAGGCGCGCGCGGCTGGCAAGTTCAAGATGGACAAGGCGCTCGACTACGCCGGCGCCGGCAACGAGTTCGTCGGCTACGAGCAGCTCGGATCGCAGGCCAAGGTGCTGGCGCTCTACGTCGAGGGCACGCCGGTGGCCGAGCTCAAGACCGGCCAGGCCGGCATCGTCGTGCTCGACACCACCCCGTTCTACGCCGAGTCGGGCGGCCAGGTCGGCGACCAGGGCGTGCTCGTCAGCGGCTCGGCGCGCTTTGCTGTCGCCGACACGCTCAAGATCAAGGCCGACGTGTTCGGCCACCACGGCGTGCTGGAAGCCGGCACGCTGGCGGTCGGCGACCATGTCGACGCGCAGGTCGATGTCGCGCTGCGCGCCGCCACCGCCCGCAACCACTCGGTGACCCACATCATGCACAAGGCGCTGCGCGAGGTGCTGGGCACGCATGTGCAGCAGAAGGGCTCGCTGGTCAACGCCGAGCGCACCCGCTTCGACTTCGCGCACAACGCGCCGGTGACCGACGCCGAGATCCGCCGCATCGAAGTCATCGTCAACGCCGAGATCCTGGCCAACGCCGCCACCCAGGCGCAGCTGATGGACATCGAGAGCGCGCAGAAGACCGGCGCCATGATGCTGTTCGGCGAGAAGTACGGCGAGGTGGTGCGCGTGCTCTCGATCGGCTCGACCCGCGAGCTCTGCGGCGGCACCCACGTGCAGCGTACCGGCGACATTGGCCTGTTCAAGGTCGTGGCCGAAGGTGGCGTGGCCGCCGGCGTGCGCCGCATCGAGGCCGTCACGGGCGAGGGCGCGCTGGCCTACTTGCAGTCGCTGGAAAGCACCGTGGCAGACGCCGCCGCCGTGCTCAAGGCCCCGGCCGCCGAGCTGAGCAACCGCATCGCGCAGTCGCAGGACCAGATCAAGGCGCTCGAGAAGGAGATTGCAGCGCTCAAGGGCAAGCTGGCCTCGGCCCAGGGCGACGAGCTGCTGGGCCAGGCGGTCGAGGTCAAGGGCCTCAAGGTGCTGGCCGCGCGCCTGGAAGGCGCCGACGCCAAGACCCTGCGCGAGACCATGGACAAGCTCAAGGACAAGCTCAAGTCCGCCGCCATCGTGCTGGCCGCGGTCGATGGCGCCAAGGTCCAGCTGGCCGCCGGCGTGACCGCCGACAGCGTGGGCCGGGTCAAGGCCGGCGAGCTGGTCAACTTCGTCGCCCAGCAGGTTGGCGGCAAGGGCGGCGGCAAGCCCGACATGGCGATGGCCGGCGGCACCGACGCGAGCAAGCTCGCCGAGGCGCTGGCCAGCGTGCAGGCCTGGGTGGCCGAGCGCGCCTGACCAGGTTTCCGGGCCTGGCCAGTGCAGGCCCCCTCAGCCCGGCAAAGGGCGCCAGCGGCGCTCTTTGCGCTTGCGGTGGAATGAATTGTGCAGAGGGATGAAACTTTTTTCCCAAAACATGTTCAAACCGAATATAAATAGATCCTGGCCAAGTTTATGGCCGTTTCATCTTGCAAGCCGGCACGGCCCACAGGAGGTTTTTCAATGAGTTTCCAACGTTTTCTGAGCCTGGTCGAGGCGCTGCGCCAGTCGCCAGCCTTTCCGGCCATCGACGCCGTCGAGGAGCGCATGCTCAACGCCATGGCGGCCAGCTGGCACAGCGGCAAGCGCATCACCGTGATGGAGGCGATGCACATGTTTGCGGGCATCTCGCCCAGCACGGTGCACCGCAGGCTCAAGAGCCTTCGCGCGCAGGGCCTGCTCGAGCTGGTGTCGGACGAGACCGACACCCGCATCAAGTACGTGACGCCGTCGCGCCGCGCCGAGGATTATTTCGCCTCGCTCGATCGCTGCATGCTCGAAGCCCAGGCCTGAGCCTGGTGGCCGGGCTCAGGGCCAGCTCAGCTGCAGCCGGCTCTCGAACTGGCGGCGTTTGCCCGTGACGGGGTCGTCGAAGGCGATCGCGCGCGCCAGCAGGCGCAGCGTCTCGCGGTAGTCCTCGGCCTCGCCGGGCTGGCGCTTGACTGCGGGGTAGAACTGGTCGCCGAGCAGCGGCAGCCCGAGGCCGTTCATGTGCACGCGCAGCTGGTGCCGCTTGCCCGTCACTGGCAGCAGGCGGTAGCGCGCCCAGCCGCCGCGGCGCTCGATCTGCTCGATCAGCGTCTCGCTGTTGTCGGCCAGCCCTTCGTGCGGCAGCGCCTCGCGCATCTTGTAGAAGGCGTCCTCCTGCTCGAGGATATGGCTGCGCCGCGTGTGGGGCCAGTCCAGTCGCTCGCAGTCCGGCGCGATCGCCTCGTAGGTCTTGTCGATCAGGCGCTCGCGGAACAGGCGCTGGTAGGCGTCGCGGTCCTGCGGCCGCACGCTGAAGACCACCAGGCCTGCGGTCTCGCGGTCGATGCGGTGTAGCGGGCTCAGATTGGGCAGGCCGAGCGATTTCTTGAGGCGCACCAGCAGCGTCTGCTGCACATAGCGTCCGCCCGGCGTCACCGGCAGGAAATGCGGCTTGTCGGCCACCACCAGGTAGTCATCCTGGAACACCACCGACTCCTGGTAGGGGATCTCTGCTTCGTCGGGCAGGCTGCGCCAGTAGTAGACGCGCGCGCCGTTCTCGTAGGGATGGGAGGGGGTCAGGGCCTGGCCCGCCTCGCCCACCACCTCGCCGGCTTCCATGCGCTGCTGCCACTCGGAGCGGCTGACCGCGGCCAGGCGCTCAGCCAGGTAGTCGAGCAGCGTGGGCCAGGGCGGCGACTTCATGCGCGGCAGCGCGACGCAACTCGGCGAGACGCCGTCGCGCATCGCAATCGCGGGGTTCTTGGGTACATGCGCCATTCGCCTGTCCTCCCTCCCCGGCTCAGAAGCGGTCGCGGCCCGGAATGCGGGCGCGGATGCGCAGGTCGTGCCCGACCGGGCTGGCCTCGACATAGTCGAGCTCTATGCCCTGCGCCAGCTCGGTCAGCGGACCGATGCTGGCCAGCCCCATGCCGGGGCCGAGCAATTTGGGTGCCAGATAGAGCAGCAGCTCGTCGACCAGGCCCTCGCGCAGCAGGCTGCCGTTGAGCTTGTGGCCGGCCTCGACATGCAGCTCGTTGACGCCGCGCCGGGCCAGCTGCTGCAGCAGGCTGGGCAGGTCGACCTTGGCGTGCAGGCCAGGCCTGACCGGGCCGGGGCAGTCGATCACGCTCACGCCGAGTTCGGCCAAGGCGGCCCGCTTGCCCGCCGTCTCATGCGGATCGGCCGCGGTGACGACGATCAGCTCGCCGGGCGGCACGATGATCCTGGCGCCCAGCGGCAGCTCCAGCCTGGAGTCGACCACGACGCGAAGCGGCTGGTGCGAAGTCTCGACCAGACGCACGTCCAGGCGCGGATCATCCTCCAGCACGGTGCCGATGCCGGTCAGGATGGCGCCGGCCCGCTTGCGCCAGGCATGGCCGTCGGCGCGCGCAGCCTCGGCGGTGATCCACTGGCTCGCGCCGTTGGCGAGCGCGGTCGTGCCGTCGAGCGACGCGGCCATCTTCATCCGCACCCAGGGCAGGCCGCGCACCATGCGGCTCAGGAAGCCGATGTTGCGCTCGCGGCTCGCGATGGCCAGCGGATGGTCGGTGGGCAGCAGCTCGACCTCGATGCCGGCGGCGCGAAGCCTGGCGATACCCTGGCCGCCGACCAGCGGGTTCGGGTCGGCCAGCGCGACGACCACGCGGCTGACGCCGGCGGCGATCAGCGCGTCGCAGCAGGGCGGTGTGCGGCCGTGGTGGCTGCAGGGCTCGAGCGTGACGACGGCGGTCGCGCCTCGCGTGTCGGCGCCGGCTGCCTGCACCGCGCGCAGCGCCATCACCTCGGCGTGCGGGCCGCCTGCCTCTTGCGTGTGGCCTTCGAACACGCGGCCGTCGGCCAGCAGCAGCCGGCAGGCGACGCGCGGATTGGGCTCGGACAGGCCGGTGGCCTGGGCCGCCAGCTCATCGAGACCGGCGACCAGGCGCGCCAGCGCGGCAGCGCACAGGGCTTGCGACATGGCAGGTCAGACGCGGCGGAACACCAGGTCCCAGACGCCGTGGCCCAGGCGCAGGCCGCGGTTCTCGAACTTGGTCAGCGGCCGGTAGTCGGGCTTGGGGGCGTAGCCGCCCAGGCTGGCGTCGGTCGCGCTGTTGGCCAGCAGCGGTTCGGCCGACAGCACCTCGAGCATCTGCTCGGCGTAGGGCTGCCAGTCGGTCGCGCAATGCAGGTAGCCGCCGACCTTGAGCCGGCGCGCCAGCTTGGCCACGAGCGGCGACTGGATCAGGCGGCGCTTGTTGTGCTTCTTCTTGTGCCAGGGGTCGGGGAAGAAGATGTGCACGCCGTCCAGGCTGCCCTCGGGCAGCATGTGGTCCAGCACCTCGACCGCGTCGTGCTGCAGGATGCGGATGTTGCCGATCTGCTCCTCGCCGATGCGCTTGAGCAGGGCGCCGACGCCGGGCTCGTGCACCTCGCAGCACAGGAAGTTGTCCTGCGGCCGGTGCTGGGCGATCTTGGCCGTGGCGTCGCCCATGCCGAAGCCGATTTCAAGTATCAGCGGCGCGGTTCGGCCGAAGGCAGCCTGGGCGTCGATCGGCTCCTCGCGGTAGGGCAGCAGGAACTGCGGGCCGTAGAGCTCGAACGCCCGGATCTGCCCGGTGCCCATGCGGCCGGCGCGCAGCACATAGCTCTTGATGGTGCGCAGGTAGGGGACGTCGGCCGGGGCCTGGCCGGCTGCGGTTGCCGCATCGGCTGCGGTCTGGGAGAGGTCGGGTTTTTCTGTGTTCACGGGGCGGAATTGTAGAGAAGCGCCCAATCCCGGGTCCAACAGTCCAGTGCTTGTGGCACAGGTCCTGCCTGCGGCGGCAGGCCCAGCACGGCGGCGGCGGCGTTCAGCGCCGCGAGCGGATCGCCCAGGTCGACGGCGGCGGCGCCGTTCTGCTTGGAGAGCTTCTCGCCGTTGGCGCCGAGCACCAGCGGCGTGTGCAGATACGCCGGCGTGCGGTAGGCGAGGGCGCACTGCAGCAGGATCTGGCGCGCGCTGTTGTCGGCCAGGTCCTCGCCGCGCACGATATGGGTGATGCCCTGCGCCGCGTCGTCGACCACCACCGCGAGCTGGTAGGCCCAGAGGCCGTCGGCGCGCCGCAGCACGAAGTCGCCGACCTCGCGGGCCACGTCCTGCTGCTGGGCACCGAGCCGGCGGTCGGTCCAGCAGGTCACTGGCGGCAGTCCGAGCGCGCTGGCTAACGCGCCGACGTCGAGCCGCCAGGCGCGCGCCGGCCTGCTCTGCAGGCCGCCGTGGGAAGGGCGGCAGGTGGCGGGATAGACCAGCTCGCCGTGGCGCTCGCGCGCCCCGCCGCGCGCTGCGATCGCCTGCGCGATGTCCTTGCGCGTGCAGCCGCAGGGATAGGCCCAGCCGCGCGCGATCAACTGGTCGAGCGCAGCCTGGTAGAGGTCGCCACGCCCGGACTGGCGCAGCACCGGCTCGTCGCTGGCCAGGCCGCAGGCAGCGAGCTGGCGCAGGATCTCGTCGGCCGCGCCCGGCACGCAGCGTGGCAGGTCGACATCCTCGATCCGCACCAGCCAGGCGCCGCCATGCGCGCGTGCGTCGAGCCAGCTGGCCAGCGCCGCGACCAGCGAGCCCGCATGGAGCAGGCCGGTCGGGGAGGGGGCGAAGCGTCCGCGGTAGTCGTTCATGCGCTCATGTGCAGGCCCAGCTCGAGTCCGGAGACGAAGCCGTCCTCGATCCGGTGTCCCAGGCACCAGTCGCCGCACAGCGCCAGCCCGAGTTCGGCATCGGCCAGGAAAGGCTTGCCCAGCGGAGCCAAGGTCTGGGCATAGCGCCAGCGGTGTGCCACCGCGTGGCTGGGCGTGGCACGGATGCCGGTGATCTCGGCAAAGCCCTTGAGCAGCTTGGCGCTGACGCGCTCGGCGTCGTCCTCGAGGTGCTCGGCCGACCATTCGGGGCTGGCCTGCACGACCCAGCGCTCTATGCTGCCGCGACCGGGCTTGCTGCTCTCGCGCGCCAGCCAGCGCACGCGGTGGTGTGCGCTGCGCGCGGCGTTCCACTTCGGGCCGAACTGGTCGAGTCCCGGCTGCATCGCCTGTGGGAAGGCCAGCATCAGCGTCCAGCAGGGCGCGACCTCGACTCCGGCGATCGCCTGCAGCAGTCCGGGCGCCAGCTGCGAGGCCTGCAGCAGCTCGAGCGCCTGCTGGTGCGGCACCGCCAGCACGACCTGGTCGAAGCCTCCGAGCACCTGCTGGGCGCCCTCGGCCTCGGCGCCAGTCTCGCAGCGCAGCTGCCATTGCCGGGGGTGGATGGCATCGCGCTCGATGCGCGCCACCCGCGTGCCCAGCAGCACCTGCGCGTCCAGGCTGCCATCGGCCAGGGGCTTGCCGAGCTCGCGCGCCAGATCGTTCATGCCGGGCACCGCGACCCAGTGCGTCTCCTGCGGCGCCGGCGAGGGCGTCAGCGCCAGGCCCTGCTGGTCGAGCACGCGCATGGTCTCAGGAGCCCAGGGCTGGACCAGGCCGGGATGGGCCGCCAGCGCGCGCTCGAAGCGGGCATCGCGCACGGTGAAGTACTGCGCGCCATGGTCGAAGCCGCCAAACTCGCTGCGGCGTGTCGACATGCGGCCGCCCCAGCCGCGGCTCTTGTCGAGCAAGGTCACGCGCGAGCCGGCACGTGCCAGCTGCAGCGCGCAACTCACGCCGGCGATGCCGGCGCCGATGACGGCGATCCGGCGGGATGGCCGCGCAGGGCCAGGGCTTGGGTCAAGGGTCTCGGCTGCTAAAGGACTCATCTTCGGGTCTCCGATGCGCTGACGCGCGTGGGGTGGCGGGTTTCTGTCCTGCTCCTGCTGGCGGCCACGCTGCAGGCGCAGTTCCTCAGTGATGCTGGTTCTCCAGCAGGGCGCGCCGGGTGCGGGGCTGGCCCAGCTGTTCCAGCCACCAGGACAGCGCGCGGCCGTCGTTGTCGCTGCGCCAGACATAGCCCACGCGCAGCGTGCGCATCGGCTGGTTGACCTGTCTGGCTACCAGCAGGCCGGCGTCCAGGTAGGGTCGCGCCAACGGCAGCGGCAGCCAGCCGCAGCCCAGGCCGCGCAGCTGCGCCTCGAGCTTGTGCTGCATGGTCGGCACCGTCAGCACGTCCTGGCCCGGCAGCAGGTTGACGGTGACGCCGCGGCCTCGCTGCGAGGAGTCGGCCGCCGCGACGGCGCGGTGATGCTGGATCGCGTCGGGCAGCAGCGGCTCGTCGGCGACGGCCAGCGGGTGGTGCGGCGCGACCGCGAACACGAACTCCACCTCGCCCATCTCCTGCAGCCGCAGCCCGCTGCGGGGCGCCAGGTCGGTCGGCACGCCGATGGCCAGGTCGGACTGGCCGTTGAGCAGCGATTCCCAGGTTCCGGACAGCGTCTCGGAGCGCAGCCGCACCCGGGTCGGCGCCGCCAGCGCGTAGAAGGCCTCGCAGAGCTCGAACAGGGTGGTGCGCGCGATCAGTGCATCGGCGGCAATCGTGAGCTCGGGCTCCCAGCCGGTGGCGACTCGGCGCACCCGCAGCGCAACCGCATCGAGCTCGCGCAGCAGGTGTTCGCCGGCGCGCAGCAGCTCGGCGCCGGCCGGGGTCAGGCGGGCCCGGCGCGAGCTGCGGTCGAAGATCAGCACGTCGAGCGCGTCCTCGATCTGGCGCACCCGGTAGGTCAGCGCGCTCGGCACCAGGCCGAGTTCGCGCGCCGCCGCCGCCATGCTGCCGGTGCGCGCCACGGTCTCGATCAGGTGCAGGTTCTCGGGCGAGAGGGCCGCGCGCTGTTTCTGCATCGTGAGCTTGTGCTTGTTCAAAGAATTTGAATTGTGCCGGCAAAACGCTGCGCCAACCAGCGCGGCTTCGGGCCCAAAATTCCAGTCCGGCAGAACAATCCATATCATCAGGAGACCCAGACACCATGATCAGGCTGCGCAAGTCAAGGGAACGCGGCTATGCCGACCACGGCTGGCTGAAAAGCTACCATTCCTTCTCGTTCGCGGGCTACTACGACCCGCAGCACCTGGGCTGGGGCAATCTGCGCGTGATCAACGAGGACCGCATCGCGCCCGGCACCGGCTTCGGCACCCATGGCCACCGCGACATGGAGATCGTCAGCTACGTGATGTCGGGCGCGCTGGCGCATCGCGACAGCATGGGCAATGTCCAGGCCATCGTGCCGGGCGAGGTGCAGCGCATGAGCGCGGGCAGCGGCGTGCGCCACAGCGAGTTCAACCACGCGCCCGACGCGGTGACGCATTTCCTGCAGATCTGGATCGAGCCCGACCAGGCCGGCATCGAGCCGGGCTACGAGCAGAAGGCCTTTGCCGATGCCGACAAGCGCGGCCGCCTGTGCCTGGTCGCCTCGCCCGATGGCGCGCAGGGGTCGGTCACGATCCATGCCAATGCCAGGCTCCATTCCGGCCTGTTCGAGGGGGACGAGTCTGCCGAGATGGCGCTCGACCCGGAGCGCAAGGCCTATGTCTTCCTGGTGCGCGGCAGCCTGGTCGTCAACGGCCAGCCGCTGCAGGCGGGCGACGCCGCGCTGCTGGCTGACGAGGCGCTGCTGCGGCTGGAGCAGGGCCGGGACGCCGAGGTGCTGGTGTTCGACCTCGTGCCCTGAGCCCGGCCTGCTGCTAGGATTTTCATGTGCCCGGTCAGACCGGGCGGTTTTTCCCGGCGCCTGCGGCGCCATGTGTCTTCAAGGAGTTCAATGATGGCAAAAGTGGTCGTGGTCTATCACTCGGGTTACGGACATACCCAGCGCGTCGCGCAGCAGGTCGCGCGCGGCGCCGACGCCGAGCTGCTGGCGATCGACGCCGACGGCAACCTGGAGCAGGGCGGCTGGGAGACGCTCGCCGCCGCCGACGCGATCATCTTCGGCACCCCGACCTATATGGGCGGGCCGAGCTGGCAGTTCAAGAAGTTCGCCGACGCGTCGTCCAAGGCCTGGTTCACCCGCCAGTGGCAGGACAAGGTGTTCGGCGGCTTCACCTGCAGCGCCAGCCTCAACGGCGACAAGGGCGCCTGCCTCATCCAGCTGCAGACGCTGGCCAGCCAGCATGGCGGCCTGTGGGTCAGCCTGGGGCTGCTGCCGTCCAACGGCTCGGCCTCTAGCCGCGCCGACGTCAACCACCTGGGTGGCTCGGTCGGCCTGATGGTGCAGTGCGCATCCGACGCCGGCGCCGACAAGATCCCGTCCGGCGATCTCGAGACGGCCGAGCGCTATGGCGCGCGCGTGGCCGGCGTGGCCGCGAAGCTCAAGGGCTGATCCTGGCGCGGATAGGGCCTGGATCAGCCTGATCCGCCAGCGGCCGGCGGGGCGGACACCTACAATCCCGGCATGTTCGTCCACCTGCGCCTGCATTCCGAGTTCTCCGTCGTCGACGGCACCACCCGCATCGACGACGTCGTCGACGCCGCCGCCAGCGACGGCCAGCCCGCGCTGGCCCTGACCGACCTGTCCAACCTGTTCGGAGCGGTCAAGTTCTACAAGGCCGCGCGTGGCGCCGGCGTCAAGCCGGTGCTCGGCGCCGAGGTCTTCGTGCAGGGCCTGGGCCCCGATGCCGCTCCCGGCGCATCGGTGCAGCAGCAGAGCCTGCCGCGCATGCTGCTGCTGGTGCAAAGCCACCAGGGCTACCTGAACCTGTGCGAGCTGCTCGCCCGCGCCTGGACCCGCAACGTGGTGCGCGACCAGGCCGCGCTCCAGTGGGAGTGGCTGCAGGAACTCTCCGAAGGCCTGATCCTGCTGTCGGGCGCACACTGGGGCCCGGTCGGGCAGGCGCTGCTCGCCGGCGACGAGGCGCGCGCGGCCGACGTCGCGCTGCAGCTGGCTGCAGCCTTCCCGCACCGCTTCTACCTCGAGCTGCAGCGCGCCGGCCGCACCGACGACGAGCGCCAGGTGGTCGGCGCGGTGCAGCTCGCCGCCAGGCTCGGGCTGCCGGTGGTCGCGACGCACCCGGTCCAGTTCCTGGCCGAGGACGACTACGAGGCGCACGAGGCGCGCGTCTGCATCTCGGAAGGCGAGATCCTGGGCAACCAGCGCCGGGTGCGCAAGTTCACCCGCGAGCAGTACTTCAAGCCGGCCGCCGAGATGGCGGCGCTGTTCGCCGACATCCCCTCGGCGCTGGCCAACAGCGTCGAGATCGCGCGCCGCTGCAACCTGACGCTGGTGCTGGGCAAGCCGCAGCTGCCCAACTTCCCGATCCCGCCGGTCAACGGCGTGGTCATGTCGGTCGACGATTACTTCCGCCATGTCTCGCACGAGGGCCTTGAAGGGCGGCTGCGCCACCTGTTCCCCGACGAGGCCGAGCGCGACCGGCAGCGGCCGCGCTACGTCGAGCGGCTCGAGTTCGAGCTCAACACCATCCTCAAGATGGGCTTCCCGGGCTACTTCCTGATCGTGGGCGACTTCATCCAGTGGGCGAAGGAAAACGGCTGCCCGGTCGGGCCGGGCCGGGGCTCGGGCGCCGGCTCGCTGGTGGCCTACGCGCTCCTGATCACCGACCTCGATCCGCTGCAGTACAACCTGCTGTTTGAGCGCTTCCTGAACCCGGAACGCGTCTCGATGCCCGACTTCGACATCGACTTCTGCCAGACCAACCGCGACCGCGTGATCGACTACGTCAAGGACAAGTACGGCAAGGACGCAGTGAGCCAGATCGCGACCTTCGGCACCATGGCCGCGCGCGCCGCGATCCGCGACGTCGGCCGCGTGCTCGACTTCAGCTACGGCTTCTGCGACGGCATCTCCAAGCTGATCCCGAACAAGCCCGGCATGTCGGTGACGCTGCAGTACCCGCCCGATCCGCCCAGGCCCGGCGACAAGAACAACTACGCGATCGCGATGGAGCCGGTGCTGGCCGACCGCCTGCAGAAGGAGGACGAGGTCAGGCAGCTGATCGAGCTGGCGCAGAAGCTCGAGGGCATGACGCGCAACATCGGCATGCACGCCGGCGGCGTGCTGATCGCGCCCGGCAAGCTGACCGACTTCTGCCCGCTCTACCAGCAGCCCGGCAGCGAATCCGCGGTCAGCCAGTACGACAAGGACGACGTCGAGGCGGTGGGCCTGGTCAAGTTCGACTTCCTCGGCCTGGCCACGCTGACCATCCTCGAACTGGCGCGCGAGTTCATCGTGCGCCGCCACCCCGACCAGCAGGACTTCGCGTTCGAGAACATCCCGCTCGACGACCGCGCGACCTACAAGCTGTTCTCCGACGGCAGGACCGAGGCCGTGTTCCAGTTCGAAAGCCGCGGCATGCAGGGCATGCTGCGCGACGCCAAGCCCAGCCGCCTCGAGGACCTGATCGCGCTCAACGCGCTCTACCGTCCGGGCCCGATGGACCTCATCCCGAGCTTCGTCGCGCGCAAGCATGGCCGCGAGGTGGTCGAGTACCCCCACCCGCTGGTCGAGCCGGTGCTGGCCGAGACCTACGGCATCATGGTCTACCAGGAGCAGGTGATGCAGACCGCCCAGGTGCTGGGCGGCTATTCGCTGGGCGGCGCCGACATGCTGCGTCGCGCCATGGGCAAGAAGAAGCCCGAGGAGATGGCCGAGCACCGCGTCATCTTCCGCAAGGGCGCTGCCGAGAAGGGCATC
>JBDLTM010000046.1:0-11943 GCA_039805805.1 Pseudomonadota bacterium
CCCGGTGGTCGACCAGGTCGTCAACCTGCCCGAAGCCAAGCCGGTGACGCTGCGCGTGGCGCGCGCCTGCAAGGTGATCGGCATGGAGCTGAACCAGCAGCAGTGCGCCGACGCGCTGCGCAGCCTGAGCCTGCCGGTGACCGAGGGCGAGGGCACGCTGACCGTGACGCCGCCGTCGTTCCGCTTCGACCTGCAGATAGAGGAAGACCTGATCGAGGAAGTCGCGCGCGTGATCGGCTACGAGAACCTGCCGCACACCCCGCCCCAGGCGCCGGTGACCGCGCAGATCCGCCCCGAGAGCCAGCGCGGCAAGTTCGCCGTGCGCCGCCATCTCGCGCTGCAGGGCTACCAGGAGACGATCAACTTCAGCTTCGTCGAGGAGCGCTGGGAGCGCGACTACGCCGGCAACGCCGACCCGATCAAGCTGCTGAACCCGATCGCGAGCCAGCTGAGCGTGATGCGCAGCTCGCTGCTGGGCAGCCTGCTGTCCGTGCTCAAGTTCAACACCGACCGCAAGGCCGCGCGCGTGCGCGTGTTCGAGCTCGGCCGCGTGTTCCGCAAGGACGCCAGCGTGGTCGACAGCGAGACCACGGTCGCCGGCTTCGACCAGCCGATGCGCGTTGCCGCGCTGGCCTGGGGTGACGCCGAGCAGCAGCAATGGGGCGCGCTGGCACGCGCGGTCGACTTCTTCGACGTCAAGGGCGATGTCGAGGCGCTGCTGGCGCCGCGCGTGCCGACTTTCGAGGCCGCCGAGCACCCGGCGATGCACCCGGGCCGCTGCGCGCGCGTGCTGCTCGACGGTGTCGCAATCGGCTTCGTCGGCGAGCTTCACCCGCGCTGGCGCCAGGCCGAGGGCTGGCAGCAGGCACCGGTGATGTTCGAGCTCGACCTGCCCGCCGTGCTGGCGCGCGACGTCGCCAAGGCGCAGCCGGTGCCGCGTCACCAGCCGGTCGAGCGCGACCTGGCCGTGGTGGTCAAGGAGTCGGTCACGCATGCCGCGCTGATGGCCGCGATCCGCGGCTCGGACGCGCAGGGCCTGCTCAAGTCGGCGGTGCTGTTCGACGTCTACCGCGCCAAGAAGGGCGTCGAGGCGCCGGGCCTGGCGGCCGACGAGAAGAGCCTGGCCGTGCGCCTGACGCTGGAAAGCGCCGAAGCCACGCTGACCGACGAGCAGATCGACGGCGTGGTGCAGGCCGCGCTGGCTGCGCTGCAGCAGCAGGTCGGCGCGCGCCTGCGTTGATGGGAGCCGCCGTGCAGATCGAGCCACAAGGCGAAGAGCAGGGCGGCAACGCCCTGACCAAGGCCCAGCTGTCCGAGATGCTGTTCGAGCAGATCGGCTTCAACAAGCGCGAATCGAAGGACATGGTCGATGCCTTCTTCGATCTGATCGCCGAGACCCTGGTCGAGGGCGAGGAGGTCAAGATCACCGGTTTCGGCAACTTCCAGGTCCGCACCAAGGCGCCGCGCCCGGGCCGCAACCCGCGCACCGGCGAGGTGGTGGCGATCGAGTCGCGCCGCGTCGTCACCTTCCATGCCAGCCCCAAGCTCAAGGAAGCGGTGCAGTCGGGTTCCCCGAGCGCCGACTGATCAGTACAGGCTGGCTCAGGCCCGAGGCTGGCGCGCCAGCCAGTCCTGCGGCCGGATCGCCTCGGTGGAGAGCGCGACCCCGAGCAGGATCACCAGGCCGTAGCCGGCCATGGCAGGCGTGACGGTCTCGCCCAGCAGCAGCGCGCCGTAGAGCAGCGCGAACAGCGGCACGACGAAGGTCACGGTCAGCGCCTTGGACGGCCCCGCCCGCGCGATCAGGCGGAAGAACAGCACATAGGCCCAGGCGGTACAGATCAGGCCCAGCAGCAGCACTGCGCCCCAGGCCTGGAGGCTGGGCGTCTGCGCCGGCCAGAACCACAGGGTAGCCGGCACCATGGCCAGACCTGCGCCGGCCAGACTGGCCGCCGTGATGGTCAGCGCCGGCACGTCGGTCAGGTAGCGACGGGTGCAGCTGGCGGCGATGCCGTAGCACAGCGTCGAGCCCAGGCAGGCCAGCACCGCGAGCGCCGTCTGCTCGCCGCCCACGCTGACCTTGTGCCAGGACAGCAGCACGATGCCGATGAAGCCCAGCAGCAGCCCGAGCACGCGCCAGCGGCCGGGCGTCTCGCGCAGCCAGATCCAGGCCACCAGGGCGCCGAACAGCGGCGTGCTGGCGTTGAGGATCGACGTCAGTCCAGTGCTGATGTGCTGCAGCGCGTAGCAGTAGAAGGTGAAAGGCAGTGCGGTGTTGAGCAGGCCGACCGCCAGCAGCGGGCCGGCCTTGCGCCGCACCTGCTGCAGGTCGCAGCGCCACAGCAGCAGCGGCAGCAAGGACAGGCCGGCGAATGCCAGGCGCAGGCCCGCAGTGGACAAGGCGCCGAACTCGAGCGTCCCGATGCGCATGAACAGGAAGGAGCTGCCCCAGGCCGAGGCGAGCAGCAGGAAGTCGACGGCGGGTGAGCGCTGGGTTTTCAATTGAAGAGCGAGGCTTGGGGCTGCTCGAGCTGCAGCAGGAAGGTCTTGCGCGCCAGACCGCCGGTGTAGCCGGTCAGGCTGCCGTCGGCGCCGACGACGCGGTGGCAGGGCAGGAAGATGGCCAAGGGGTTCAGGCCGACCGCTGCGCCCAGCGCGCGCACCGCGCGCGGCCGACCGAGCAGTTGCGCCAGTTCGCCGTAGGGAATGGTGTGGCCGTAGGGTATCCGGGTCAGCGCTTGCCAGACCTGGCGCTGGAAGTCGGTGCCGCAGGAATAGTCCAGCGGCAGGTCGAAGTCGCGACGGCGACGTGCAAAGTAGTCGTCGAGCTGGGCGATCGCGCGCTGCAGCAGCGGATGTTCGCGGTCCCAGGGCGCTGCCTCGGCCCAGCCCGGGATGTCGAGCTGGTTGGCGAACCAGCAGCCGCACAGCGCCTGCCGGTGGCAGACCAGCAGCAGTTCGCCGATCGGGCTGTCGCAGACCGTGGAAAGCAGGGGGACGGAGGGAGATTTCATCTGGGCTGGAGTCAATCCCGCATCATAAGCCTGAGCGGCGGTCGATCCGGTCTGTTCGGGCTCCGGAATTTCCTACAATGGCAATAGTCATTTCAGTTCATATCCGCTCCATGCAAGTCCCCGCCACTGCCTTCAAGGCCTACGACATCCGCGGCGTCGTCCCCGACGCGCTCAACCCACAATTCGCGCGCGCGCTCGGCCTGGCCTTCGGGGCCCGCGCGCTGGGCCTGGGCGAGACCACCGTGGCGGTCGGCCGCGACGGCCGCCTGAGCAGCCCGGCACTGGCCGCCGCGCTGATCGAGGGCCTGGTCGAGGCCGGCGTGCAGGTGATCGACGTCGGCATGGTCACCACGCCGATGACCTACTACGCGGCCAACGTGCTGTGCAACAGCGGCATCCAGGTCACGGGCAGTCACAACCCCAAGCACCACAACGGCTTCAAGATGGTGCTGGCCGGGCGCGCCATCTACGGCGACGAGATCCAGGCGCTGCGCCGCGCGATCGAGGCCGGGGACTCGCCGCGCCGCGCCGGCGGCAGCGTGCGCCAGCAGTCGGTGCAGGACGACTACATCGCGCGCATCGTCTCCGATATCAGGCTGGCGCGCCCGCTCAAGATCGTGGTCGACTGCGGCAATGGCGTCGCGGGTGCTTCGGCGCCGCAACTGTTCCGCGCGCTCGGCTGCGAGGTGATCGAGCTGTTCAGCGAGGTCGACGGCGAGTTCCCGAACCACCATCCCGACCCAAGCAAGCCCGAGAACCTGCGCGACCTGATCGCCAAGCTCGATGAAACCGGCGCCGAGCTCGGCCTGGCCTTCGACGGCGACGGCGACCGCCTCGGCATCGTCACGCCCAGCGGCCAGAACATCTACCCCGACCGCCAGATGATGCTGTTCGCTCAGGACGTGCTCTCGCGCGTGCCGGGCGGCCAGATCGTGTTCGACGTCAAGTGCAGCCAGCGCCTGGGACCCGCGATCCGCGAGGCCGGCGGCGTGCCGCTGATGCACAAGACCGGCCACTCGCTGATCAAGGCGCGCATGAAGGAAGTGAACTCGCCGCTGGGCGGCGAGATGAGCGGCCATATCTTCTTCAAGGAGCGCTGGTACGGCTTCGACGACGGCAGCTACGCGGGCGCGCGCCTGCTCGAGATCGTCAGCCGCCATGCCAACCCCGGCGAGCTGCTCGAAGGGCTGCCGACCAGCTTCTCCACGCCCGAACTCAACGTCTCGGTGGGCGACGGCGAGCAGCATGAGCTCGTCAGCCAGCTGCAGGCGATCGCGAGCTTCGACGCGCCGGCGCAGGTCAACACCATCGACGGCCTGCGCGTCGACTGGCCGGACGGCTTTGGCCTGATCCGCGCGTCCAACACCACGCCGGTGCTGGTGCTGCGCTTCGAGGGCCAGACCCAGGAGGCGCTGCACCGGATCGAGGCCGAGATGATGGCGCTGCTGCTGCGCGTCAAGCCCGACGCGGTGGTGGGGGCGGCGGCGCATTGAGGCACATGGCCGATGGCGCCTGCAGCGCCTTGCCTGCAGGCGCAGACGCCAAGGTGCTCAGCTCGACAGGCCCGCAATTGCCTCGGCGCGCGCGATCAGCCGCGCGGTGCTGCCCTGGCTGCGCTGCAGCCACTCCTGGACGGCTGCTTCGGGTGCGAGCAGCTGCAGGTCGGGCCAGCCGGCCAGCGCCTTGCAGAGCGCCTGGCCCATCGCCTCGGCAGAATCAACCATCGTCACCGCACCCAGTGCCTGCAGTTCGGCATAGACCTCGCGGAAATTGAACACCTGCGGCCCGCTGATCACGGGCTTGTCGAGCACCAGCGGCTCCAGCGGGTTGTGGCCGCCATTGGGCACCAGGCTGCCGCCGACATAGGCGATGTCGCTGGCCGCGTAGAAGTTCATCAGCTCGCCCAGGGTGTCGACGACCAGCACCGTGCGTTCGCCCGGACGCGCAGCCTCCGCAGGTGGCAGGGCTGGGGCGGCCGAGAGACTGCTGCGCCGCAGCGCCATCAAGCCTCTGGCCTTGACCAGATCGCTGACGGGGCCGGCACGCTCGGGATGGCGCGGCGCCAGCACCAGCAAGGCCTGGGGCTGGGCCGTCAGCAGTGCGTGGTGGGCCGCCAGTACCTGTTCCTCCTCTCCCGGATGCGTGCTGGCAGCGATCCAGACCTGCCGCCCGCGGCCCAGCCAGTCGCGCCAGGCCTGGCCGGCTTCGACCACGGCGGGAGAGCGCTCGAGGTCGAACTTCAGGTTGCCCAGGGCCTCGACCCGAGCGGGCAGGGCGCCCAGCGCGACGAAGCGTTCGGCATCCTGCGTGCCGCGCGCGGCGATCAGCGCGACCCGGCGCAGCGTCGGGCCGACCAGCCAGCGCAGGCGCGAATAGGCCTTGAAGGACTTGTCGGACAGGCGCGCATTGGCCATCAGCAGCGGCAGTCCGATGCGCTCGCAGCCCGCGTAGAGGTTGGGCCAGATCTCGGTTTCCATCACGATCGCCAGCGTCGGGCTGCTGCGGCGCAGGAACAGGCCCACCATCCAGGGCAGGTCGAAGGGCAGGTAGCAATGCTCGACGCTGTCGCCGAACTGTCGCCTGACCTGGGCCGATCCGGTCGGCGTCGTCGTCGTGACCAGCACGACCCAGTCGGGGTGGGCTGCGCGCCAGGCGCGTACCAGCGGCGCGGCGGCTATCGCCTCGCCGACCGACACCGCATGCACCCACAGCCGCTTGCGTTGCGGCAGTGCCGGGACGAAGCCGAGCCGCTCGCCCCAGCGCAGGCGGTAGTCGGGGTTGCCACGGCCGCGCAGCCACAGGCGCAGCAGGGCGAGCGGGGTCAGCAGAACGAGCAGTGCGGTGTAGAGTAAGCGCATAAAATCTGTTCCAATCACCGCTTCGCGAGCCGGGCTGCCTGCCTGAGCGAGGCGGTCATGTCTTCGCGGCAACCGCGTTGCTCTGTGTTGTCGGGGCTTGTTTCAGGACACCAATGCGGCTCCGGCGGCCCACGAGCAGAAAGTCAGATGGAATCGAATGATACCGGCAAGCGCCTGCCTGCCCATGCCAGGTCGCAGTGGCGATTTTTCGTTGCCGACTTGGTCTTTTTTCACGCTGAGCGCCGCGTTCGATCCACTGATTCCTTCGCTGTTCAAGCTACTGCTGGCTTGCGTCGAGAACGGACTCAAGTTCCCCTTGCAGACCATGCCAGTCGTCGTCTGCCTGTTCCTGACCCGCAGCGCGCTCAGCTTCGTCGGCACCCATGCCATGACCTCGGCCGCGTCGGCCAGGGTGCTGGCGCGTGCAGATGCGGAATTGTCAAGGCGCCCCAGCCCTGGGCAGGCAGCCACTGAAATTTCTAATTGAATCCAATTTCCATGAGTGAGACGGTTGCGGCCCGCAAATCCTGGCTTGGGGACGTTTTAGAGCACCCGCTGCGCTGGCTGTTGATCTGGGCGCTTTTGCTCGTGCTGCTGCGCCTGTGGTCCTCGCCGGCACTGGAGCTCGACGAAGCGGAGCAGATGCTGTGGTCGCAGCAGTTGCTCTGGGGCTATGGCGCCCAGCCACCGCTGTACACCTGGCTTCAATGGGGCGTATCGGCCCTGCTGGGGCCGGGGCTGCTGGCGCTCTCGGTGCTCAAGATGGGTCTGCTGGCTTCGACCTATGCCTTCATCTGGCGGGTCGCGCGTGAGGCTTTGCCGCCGCGCATGGCCTGGTGGGCGGCCGCCAGCATGGTGTGGCTGCCCGTCATGGGTTGGGAGTCGCTGCGTGACTTGACTCATACCGTGCTGGTGTGCTGCATGGTGGCGGCGACCTGGTGGTTGGTGCTGCGCCAGCTCACGCAGCCCAGTCGGATGGGCTATGCCTGGCTGGGATTGGTGCTGGCGCTGGGGTTTCTGTCCAAGTACAGTTTTGCGCTGTTTGCCGTGGCACTTGGCTTGGCTCTGCTTTCGGGGCGAGACACGCGTGCCATGCTGTTCGGGCGGGGCTGGTGGTGGCTGCCGCTAACCGCGGCTGGACTGCTGCTGCCGCACTTGCTATGGCTGTTGGAGCACTGGCAGCTGGCTAGTCGGGGCACTCTGAAAAAGCTTCACTTGCAACCCGATGCCTCGCTCTGGCATGGCCTGTCCAGCTTGCTGGTCAATGGCTTGCTGGCCAACTTGCTGTTGTGGATGCTGCTGGCATTGCTGGTGTTTGGCCGCGCCTGGTGGCGCTCTGCCGCTGTCTCCCCTGCACGGTCCGAGCAAGCTTTGCCTTGGTTGAAGCCTTTGCTGTGGCGATATCTGGCCTGCGTGGCCTGCCTGCTGCTTGGCATGGTGATCGTGGGCAATGTGACGCAATTCAAGGAGCGCTGGGTTCACCCGCTCCTGATCATGGTGCCTCTGCTGGCATTTCTCGTTCGTCCCAGCCTTGAACTGCATCCCAGGGGGCCATGGTTCACCCGCACGGTCCTGATCGGTTTTTTGCTCTTCGGCAGCATCTTTGCTGCGCGCCCCTGGCTCAATACCAAGATGTATCGCCTGGATGAGATCAACGAACCTATTGCGTCGTTGGCGCACCAATTGCAGCGTGCAGGTTACGATGGCCGCAGCCCGATCGTGGCCAGCGACGGGGTGCTGGGCGGCATGCTGCGTAGCCGCTTTCCACAGGCGCCGGTGACGGTCTGCAGGCCGTCTGCTCTGACCGATGCACCCGCCTGCATGTTGGCGGCTCGCCAGGCTCCCTGGGCGGCCCAGCCCGGCAGTCCGTCGGTGCTTCTGGTGGCGCGCCATGTCGAGCCTGATGCCGACTGGTGGCGTGCTATCGGAACCAGCATTTCAGTGCAAGACGTCCACACCTTGCAGCTGCCCTATCTGCACGCACCCGCAACACAACTCCGCTACCAGTATCTCTGGCAGCAAAATCTCGACCGGGTAGACTGATCTTTTAGGCGCGGTGCAGCAGCGTTGCGGTCTGAAGTAAGCGCATAAAATCAGTGTCGATCACCGCTTCGCGAGCCGGCCCGTATGCCAGAGCGTTGCGGTCATTTATTCGCGGCAACCGCGCAGCTCTGTGTTGTCGGGGCTCGTTTCAGGACACCAACGCGGCTCCAACGGCCCACGCGCAGAAAGTCAGATGGAATCGAACGATACCGGCAAGCGCCTGCTTGCCTATGCCAGGCCGCAGTGGCGCATGTTCGCTGCCGCCCTGGTCTTCTTCACGCTGGGTGCCGCCATCGAGCCACTGATTCCCGCTCTGTTTAAGAAGCTGCTCGATTCCGGCTTCCAGGACGGTCTCAAGTTCCCGCTCTGGATGGTCCCGGTTGCCGTCATCAGCCTGTTTCTGGCACGTGGCGTTCTGAGCTTCATCGGCACCTACGCCATGACATCGGCCACCTCGGCCATGGCCCTGGCCCTGAGACGCGATCTGATGCGCGCGCTGCTGCGCGCTGATGCCGAACTGTTCAACCGGCTGAGCCCCGGACAGGCTGTCACGAAAGTGGTCAACGATCCGCAGCAAGCTTCCGCCATCATGGGGGGAGCGCTCAACTCGCTGGTGAAGGATTCGACCACGCTGCTGTTCCTGGTCGCCTACCTCTTCTATCTCAACTGGCAGCTCACGCTGATCTCCTTCGTTTCGGCGCCTCTTCTGGCCGTGATCATCCGCCTGGTCAAGAAGCGTCTGGGCCGGCTGGGACGCGAGCGCTACGCCGCCGAGCAGCGACTGGCCCGCAACGTGGATGACAACGCCCGGGCCTGGCGAGTCGTGCGTACCTTCGATGCGGTCGATTTCGAGTGCGAGCGCTTCGATGCAGAGGCCTCGCATGTGAGACAGATGAACCTCAAGCAGGTGGCGACCAGCTCGCTCGTGACACCTGCCACGCAGGTCGTGGCGGCCATCGGCGTCTCCATCATCATCACGCTGGCACTGTGGCAGGCCAGCCAGGGCTCCTCGACCGTGGGTGAGTTCGTATCGTTCATCACGGCCTTGTTGATGACCATCTCGCCCATGCGCCACCTGAGCGACATCTACCAGCCGATCAACAACGCGCTGGTCAGCGCGCGCGGCGCCTTCGAGCTGATCGACGAGCAGCCCGAGCCCGACCAAGGCACGCAGGAGCTGCAACACTGCACCGGCAAGATCGACTTCGACCATGTCACAGTGCAATATCCTGGTGCAGCCAGCCCTTCGCTCGACAGCCTGAACCTGGCGATCGCGCCTGGAAGGACCGTCGCGCTGGTCGGCGCTTCCGGTGCGGGCAAGACGACGATCGTCAACACCTTGCTGCGATTCTCCCATGTCAGTTCGGGCCAGGTCCGCATCGACGAACAGCCGGTCGAGACGCTCAGGCTCTCCAGCCTGCGGCGCCATTTCGCCGTCGTTTCGCAGGACATCGCGCTGTTCGAGGGCAGCGTGGCGCAGAACGTTGCCTATGCCAGCCCGACTGGAATCGACCGGTCAAAGGTCGAGCATTGCCTGCGCGCGGCCAATCTATGGGACCACGTTTCAGGACTCCCGGGCGGAATCGACGCCTCCATTGGTGCCAACGGAAGCCTGCTCTCCGGTGGTCAGCGCCAACGCCTCGCGATCGCGCGCGCGCTGTACCGGGACGCTGCGATCTGGATCTTCGACGAGGCGACTTCTGCGCTCGACTCCGAGTCCGAGGCTGTCGTGCAGCGCTCGATCGAGTCGCTGCGCCACACCAAGACCCTGATCCTGATCGCGCACCGTCTGAGCACCGTGCGCAATGCGGATCTCATCTGCGTCATGTCGGCAGGCCGCATCGTCGAGCAGGGCACGCATGCCGAGCTCATTGCACTGGGCGGACTCTACGCCGGAATGGTCCGCATCCAGTCAGCGGCCTGACGGCTGTCAACAATCGAACATACTGTCACTCATGACGCCTGCCAACATCATCTGCATCAAGTGGGGTACGAAGTATCCCGCCTACTACGTCAACCGGCTCTACGCAGGCGTGCAGCGCCACCTGAAGCGTCCGTTCCGCTTCTTCTGCATGACGGAGTTCGCCGACGGCATCCGGCCCGAGGTCGAGATCCTATCGCTTCCGGTCGAGCCTTTTGCCGAAGCGATCGCCGATACGCTCGCCGAGAGCAAGCGCAAGGGTGCCTACGGCAAGATCAGCCTGTTCAAGCCAGGACTGATTGATTCGCCTGGACCCATACTCGGCTTCGACCTCGACGTCGTAATCACCGGACCGCTAGACGAACTGTTCGACTTCGCGCCCGGCAAGGTCTGCATGCGCCACGACTGGCTGGCGGCCAGGCGCGGCCGTCCCGACGGTCATGGCTCGGTATTCCGATTTGACCCGGCCTTGCACGGCTACCTGTACCACGACTTTGCCGCCGACCCGGCCAAGGCGATACGCGAGGCCAACTACTCGGAGCAGAAGTACACCTCGATGGTGGCGCAGCGACACGGCGACTTCGAATATTTCCCGGGCGACTGGATCGCCAGCTTCAAGCGTGACGCCATGCGCATGCCGCCGCTGAACTTCCTGCTCGAGCCGGCGCTGCCCGCGACGGCGCGAGTGATGTGCTTCCATGGAAACCCCAAGATGGAGGAAGCGGTCGAGGGCTTTGCGGGTGGCTTCATGCGGCATACCCGGCCCTGCGGCTGGCTGCGTGAACAGTGGATCGGGGAATAAGGAAAGTCGCAAGACTTTCCTGAGCGAGTCAATCCAGATAAAGAAATCAGACAGAAATGCAATATAGGCGTGAAATAGACGGCCTTCGTGCACTGGCCGTGATGCCGGTAATCCTGTTTCACGCAGGTTTCGAAACCTTTAGCGGTGGATTTGTTGGCGTTGATGTTTTTTTTGTCATCAGCGGATTCCTGATTACCTCCATCATCCTGGCTGATCTGGCTGACGAAAGCTTTTCGTTTGCTAAATTCTACGAAAAACGTGCCAGGCGCATATTGCCCATGTTGGCCGTCGTGGCAATGACGACAATGCCGTTTGCCTGGTGGTGGCAGACGCCGCCACATACGCTTGAGTTCACGAAAAGCCTGAGCTACGTGGCAACCTTCAGCTCCAATCTGTTTTTTTATGACGTCAGCGGATATTTTGATTCAGCATCTGAGCTTAAGCCGATGCTGCACACCTGGAGCCTGGCGGTCGAGGAACAGTATTACCTGATATTTCCAGCCGTGGTATGGGTAGTCTGGAAGAAATGGCGACGGGCTGTCGGGTACCTGCTGGTCGTTACCCTCTTGATCAGTCTGGTATGGAGCGAGTATCAGGTTAGGCATGACCCGACCTATGCGTTTTTCATGCTTCATACCCGAATTTGGGAAATGCTTGCTGGAGCCTTGACTGCATGGTGCATCTTTTTGCAGCAGCAGAACTTGATGCCAACTTGGTTCATGCGGATCTTGCGGCCAGTTCATGCTTACAAGCCTGTCCTGACCTTGCTGGGGCTTGCCTTGATAGTAGGGGCTGTCTTTGGTTTCAGCGCTGATACCGCCACGCCAGGACTGGCCGCGTTGGTGCCGGTCGTTGGCGCGGTTCTGGTCATTGCTTGTGCCGTACAGGGCAGCCTGGCCACAAGGCTACTGAGTTCTCGAGCGCTGGTTGGCATAGGCCTGATCAGTTACAGTGCCTATTTGTGGCATCAGCCCATCTTTGCGCTGGCTCGACACGCGACGCAGTCGCATATCAGTGCCCCATTGGCGCTTGTGCTGATCTGCCTGACATTGATGCTCGCCGCGTTTAGCTGGAAGTACGTTGAACAGCCGTTTCGTTCTGGCACCCTTGTCACACGGCGCTTGTTCTGGTCACTGGTGACAGTGATGCTGCTGGTCATGCTCGTCCTGGGGCATGCGGGTCGCAAGACCCAAGGATTCGAGACCTTGTACAACAATTACCGTTTGTCCGGGTCTGAGCGAGAGATTTATCAATTCATCAAGCAGCATACCAGCGAGAAGTTCAATGAGTCCGATGTTGACAACG
>JBDLTM010000047.1:0-11925 GCA_039805805.1 Pseudomonadota bacterium
CCACGACCAGGACGCCGGCATCAAGCTGGTCCTGAAGGCTATCGAAGCCCCGCTGCGCGAGATCGTCGCCAACGCCGGCGACGAGCCGAGCGTGGTCGTCAACAAGGTGCTGGAAGGTTCGGGCAACTTCGGCTTCAACGCCGCCAACCACACCTACGGCGACATGATCGAGATGGGCATCCTGGATCCGACCAAGGTGACCCGCACCGCGCTGCAGAACGCCGCTTCGGTCGCCTCGCTGATGCTGACCACCGAGTGCATGGTCGCCGAGTCCCCGAAGGACGACGCTCCGGCCGGCGGCATGCCCGACATGGGCGGCATGGGTGGCATGGGCGGCATGGGCATGTAATCTGCCCAGTGCCTGGCGCAGGCTCAGGCCTGCGCCACCACGAGACAAGACCCGCGGGGGCGACCCGGCGGGTCTTTTCTTTTGACCTCCCTGCTGCCCGCCGGATGCGGCCCGCCCTTTCTCCGCACCCGCTTGACCCGTCCTGAAGCGGGGACAAGCTTGACAGCCAGCCTCGGATCCGCTACCAGACACTACATATAGTGTCGACAAGCAAAAAATCCACTACAGATAGTGTCGGGATTCGGCCTCGCTGCTAGAATGACGACGACAGGGAGCAGCGCTCCCGCCACTCTTCGACACGCCCGCCAGCCACTGAACCCGCGCCCCGCCGCGGGGATTGGCGGGTTTTTTTCGCCTCGCTGTCCGCCCCAAGGGCCGGACAGCGGGGCCTGGACATGACTCAACGAGGACTCTTGATGAAACGCGACGACCTGCAGATTCCAACCCACGCACTGGCCCCGCAACCGATCAGCCTGGACGTGCTGCGCGAGAAGTACCTCAAGGGCGACGAGTCCAGCATCGAGGACCTGTACGCCCGCGTGGCGCGCGCGCTGGCCTCGGTCGAGGCACCCGAGCTGCGCGAGAAGTACGAGGCACTGTTCCTGCAGAACCTGCACGCGGGCGCGATCGGCGCCGGCCGCATCATGAGCGCCGCTGGCACCGACATCCAGGCCACGCTGATCAACTGTTTCGTGCAGCCGGTGGGCGACTGCATCCAGGGCGTCGATGACGAGGGCTTCCCCGGCATCTACGAGGCGCTGCGCGAGGCCGCCGAGACCATGCGCCGCGGCGGTGGCGTCGGCTACGACTTCTCGCGCATCCGCCCCAAAGGCGCGCGCGTCAAGGGCACGGCCTCGATGGCCTCGGGCCCCTGCAGCTACATCAACGTGTTCGACCAGTCCTGCTCGACGGTCGAGAGCGCCGGCGCGCGCCGCGGCGCCCAGATGGGCGTGCTGCGCATCGACCATCCGGACGTGCGCGAGTTCATCACCGCCAAGCGCACGCCGGGCCGCTGGAACAACTTCAACGTCTCGGTCGGCGTGTCGGACCACTTCATGCAGGCGGTCGTCAACGACGCGCCTTGGCAGCTGGTGCACCGCGCCATGCCGGGCGTGAACCTGATCGCGGCCGGCGCCCACCAGCGCGCCGACGGCCTGTGGGTCTACCAGACCGTGCCGGCGCGCGAGCTGTGGGACACGGTGATGAAGTCGGCCTACGACTTCGCCGAGCCGGGCATCCTGTTCCTGGACAACATCAACACCGACAACAACCTCAACTACGTCGAGACCATCGCCGCGACCAACCCCTGCGGCGAGCAGCCGCTGCCGTCCTACGGTTGCTGCGACCTGGGGCCGATCATCCTGCCGCGCTTCGTGCTCAACGCCTTCGGCCGCGGCGGCGAGGCCGGCTTCGACTTCGGGGCCTTCGAGAAGGTCGTCGCGCTGCAGGTGCGCGCGCTCGACAACGTGCTCGACCTGACCTGGTGGCCGCTGGACCAGCAGCTCAAGGAGTCGCAGTCCAAGCGCCGCATCGGCGTCGGCTTCACCGGCATGGGCAACACGCTGACCCTGCTCAACCTGCGCTACGACAGCGAGGCCGGCCGGCAGATGGCCGCGCGCATCGCCGAGACCATGCGCAACGCCGCCTACCGCGCGTCGATCGAGCTGGCAAAGGAGAAAGGCGCCTTCCCGCTGTTCGACGCCGAAGGCTACCTCAAGGCCGGCACCTTCGCCAGCCGCCTGCCCGATGACATCAAGAAGGCGATCCGCAAGCATGGCATCCGCAACAGCCACCTGCTGTCGATCGCGCCGACCGGCACCGTGAGCCTGGCCTTTGCCGACAACGCTTCCAACGGCATCGAGCCGGCCTTCTCCTGGACCTACACCCGCAAGAAGCGCGAAGCCGACGGCAGCCGCAGCGAGTACCAGGTGCAGGACCACGCCTGGCGCCTGTGGCAGGAGCTCGGCGGCGACCCCGAGCAGCTGCCCGAGGGCTTCGTCAACGCGCTCGAGATGAAGGCGGCCGACCACATCGGCATGATGCAGGCGGTCCAGCCCTTCGTCGACACGGCGATCTCCAAGACCGTCAACGTGCCGGCCGACTACCCCTACGAGGACTTCAAGGACCTCTACCTGCAGGCCTGGAACGCGCGCCTCAAGGGCCTGGCGACCTACCGCCCGAACAACATCCTGGGCTCGGTGCTCGAGGTCACGCCGGCGCCCGCCGCCGAGCCGGCGCCGGCTGCTGCGCCCGCTCCGGTGGCGGCTGCCGCGGTGGCGCCGGTCGACCCGATGCGCACCGTGATCGAGAGCCGCCCCAAGGGCGCGCTGTCGGCGGTGGCCGAGAAGCTCGAGTACTGGACCCAGGAAGGCCAGAAGACGCTCTACCTGATCGTTTCCTTCCTGCCGGTGGCCGATGGCAACGGCAAGAGCGTCGACCGCGCGGTCGAGTTCTTCATGCCGGTCGGCCAGAGCGGCGAATCGCAGCAGTGGATCACGTCGAGCATGCGCCTGCTGTCGCTGGCTGCGCGCGGCGGCTTCCTGGAGCGCGCGCTCAGCGACATGCGCAAGGTGGCCTGGGACCGCGGTCCGGTACGGCTGGGCACGCACCAGCGCGAGGACGGCGCCGTGATCCCGATGTGGCATGACTCGGAGGTGGCGGCGATCGCCTACGCGATCCAGAACATCCTGATGCTGCGCGCACAGCAGAACGAGGCGTCCGAGCAGCTCAGCCTGCCGCTGCCGGTGCAGGGCGTCGCGGTCGCCACCGAGGCGCCCCCGGTCATGGCCGGCAAGAAATGCCCCGAGTGCGGCGCCCACGCCGTGATCAAGAAGGACGGCTGCGAGTACTGCACCCAGTGCGGCCACCTGGGCAGCTGCGGCTGATCGCCAGCCAGGAGGCTGCGTGCGCGTCGCCAAGCGTACGTAGCATCCACAATTTTCCTGCCGTGCCAGTTGGTGGACAATGCGCTCCACTAGTAAAACCTCGACAGGAGACTCCATGGCGATCAAAAGCCAACAAAACCTAGCCGCGGGGCTGATGTTCACAGCCCTGGGCACAGCCTTCGCGATCGGTGCCCGTGAATACGAGATGGGCACCGCAGGCCGGATGGGTGCCGGCTACTTTCCCTTCCTGCTCGGCGTCATCCTCGCGGCCCTGGGCGTTCTGGTCACCCTGCAGTCCTTCGGCCGCGAACGCCGCTCCAGCGAAGACATCGGCCACTTTGCCTGGCGGCAGCTGATCTTCATCGTCGGCGCCAACCTGATCTTCGGCGTGCTGCTCGGCGGACTGCCTAGCCTGGGCATCCCGGCCATGGGCCTGATGGTCGCCATCGTCGGCCTGACCTTCGTCTCGATGCTCGCCAGTGAATTCAGCTTCCAGCGCGCCGTCATCCTGTCGGCCATCCTGACCGTCGGCAGCTACTTCATCTTCGTCAAGATGCTCGGACTGACCTTCCAGGTCTGGCCCTGGTTCATCGGCGCCTGAAAGGAAAACGCATCATGATGGAACTGATTGATCACCTCTCCCTCGGCTTCGGCGTCGCGTTCACGATGCAGAACCTGCTCTACGCGCTGATCGGCTGCCTGCTCGGCACGCTGATCGGCGTGCTGCCCGGCCTCGGCCCCGTGACGACGATCGCGATGCTGCTGCCCGCGACCTATGCGCTGCCGCCGATCGCCGCGCTCATCATGCTCGCCGGCATCTACTACGGCGCGCAGTACGGTGGCTCGACCACCGCGATCCTGGTCAACCTGCCGGGCGAGGCCTCGTCGGTGGTGACCGCGCTCGACGGCTACCAGATGGCCAAGAAGGGCCGCGCCGGCCCGGCGCTGGCCGCTGCCGGCATCGGCAGCTTCTTCGCCGGCTCGGTCGGCACCCTGGTGCTGGCCGCCTTCGCGGTGCCGCTGACCGAGGTCGCCTTCATGTTCGGTCCGGCCGAGTATTTCTCGCTCATGGTGCTGGGCCTGATCGGCGCGGTCGTGCTGGCGTCGGGCTCGCTGCCGAAGGCGATCGCGATGATCATCCTCGGCCTGCTGTTCGGCATGGTCGGCACCGACGTCAACTCGGGAGTGGCTCGCTACAGCTTCGACATCCCCGAGCTGACCGACGGCCTGGGCTTTATCGTGATCGCGATGGGCGTGTTCGGCTATGGCGAGATCATCGTCAACCTGTCGCAGCCCGAGGAAGAGCGCGAGCTCAACACCAAGAAGGTCAGCGGCCTGATGCCGACGGCCGCCGACTTCAAGGCCATGATGCCTGCCATCCTGCGCGGCACCGCGCTGGGCTCCTCGCTGGGCATCCTGCCAGGCGGCGGCGCGCTGCTGTCCTCCTTCGCGGCCTACACGCTCGAGAAGAAGACCAAGCTCAAGGCCGGCGAAGTGCCGTTCGGCCAGGGCAATATCCGCGGCGTCGCAGCCCCGGAGGCGGCCAACAACGCCGGCTCGCAGACCTCCTTCATCCCGCTGCTGACGCTGGGCATCCCGCCCAACGCCGTGATGGCGCTGATGGTCGGCGCGATGACCATCCACAACATCCAGCCGGGCCCGCAGGTCATGACCAGCAACCCCGAGCTGTTCTGGGGCCTGATCGCCTCGATGTGGATCGGCAACCTGATGCTGGTGATCCTGAACCTGCCGCTGGTCGGCGTCTGGATCAAGCTGCTGTCGGTGCCCTACCGCTGGATGTTCCCGGCCATCGTGCTGTTCTGCGCGGTCGGCGTCTACTCGACCAACAACAACACCTTCGACATCTGGACCACCGGCCTGTTCGGCATCATCGGCTACCTGTTCTACAAGTTCGGCTGCGAGCCGGCACCGCTGCTGCTCGGCCTGATCCTGGGCCCGATGATGGAAGAGAACCTGCGCCGCTCCATGCTGCTGTCGCGCGGCGACTGGAGCGTGTTCGTGACGCGCCCGATCTCGGCCTCGCTGCTGGCCGTCGCCGTGCTTCTGCTGCTGATCGTGCTGTCGCCTTCGGTGAAGAAGAAGCGCGAGGAAGCCTTCGTGGAGGACTGATTGAAGTTCTCGCTCGGGGCCGGCCGCTGGTGGCTGTGGTCGGCCCTCTGCGTCCTGCTGCTGCTGCTGCTGGGCGTATTGGTCTTCCTCGCCAGGGCCTACGAGGACAGCCGCCTGACCACCGAACTGGAACGGACCGCGAGCGAGCTGGTCGCCGAGATCAAGGATGACCTGAGCCGCAATGCGCTGGCCTTTTCAGCCCTGCACCAGTCGAACCCCGATGAGGCCAGCTGGATGCGGGCCAGCGGCACCCTGCTGCTGGAGAACCGCGAGATCCTGCGCACCGAATGGCGCGACTCCGATCTGCGGATCCGGCTGGCCCAGGTCAGCCCCTTCCTGCCCTTCCTGTTCGAGGGACAGCAGCGCGCCCAGGCCCTGCCCGATGTGCAGCAGGCCTGCGTCAATGCCAGGCGCTACAACAGTCCCGCCTACTCCACCAGCTACTTCCTGCCGCTGCAGGAGGGCCGCGGCCAGGAGGTGCTCGAGATGTGCCTGCAGTTGCCGGACGACGCGGGCTACCTGGTGCTGACCTACAGCATGAGCGGTCTGCTGGCCGAGCGCGTCGGCCGCGAGACACGCGGCAGCATGAACGTGGCGCTGACCGACTCGGACGGCACCCGGCTGGCGATCGCGGGCCGTCCACTCCAGCGGCAGAGCCTGCAGGCCGTGCAGCTGCTCGAGCTTCCCGGCAGTGCCTATACGCTGCGGCTGCAGCAGTCGCGCGACCTCGCCAGCCTCAGGCCCAAGGCGCTGAGCTCGACGCTGACGCTGCTGGTGGTGGTGCTCGCTGGCGTGCTCGCGCTGCTGGCTTTCGACGTGCGCAAGCGGCTGCGCACCGAGGCCAAGCTGGCCGAGGCACTCGCCTTCCGCAAGGCGATGGAGGACTCGCTGCTGACCGGACTGCGCGCGCGCGACATGACGGGGCGGATCACCTACGTCAACCCGGCCTTCTGCCGCCTGGTCGACCTGCCGCCGGAGCGGCTGATCGGCACCAGCAATCCGGCGCCGTTCTGGCCACCCGAGCGGGTCGACGAATACATGAGGCAGAACGCACGGCTTCACACCAGCCTGTCCGAGCCGCGCCAGGGCTTCGAGGTCGAGTACATGCGCCCCGATGGCACCCGACTGCCGGTCTGGATCGTCGAGGCGCCGCTGATCGATGCACAGGGCCGGCAGACTGGCTGGATGAGCTCGGTGCTGGACCTGAGCGCGCAGCGCAAGATCGAGGAGCAGTCGCGCGCCTCGCAGGAGCGGCTGGCGGCGACGGCCAGGCTGGCGATGGCCGGCGAGATGGCCAGCCTGATCAGCCACGAGCTCAACCAGCCGCTGGCGGCGATCGCCAACTATGCCAACGGCTCGCTCAATCTGCTGCAGGGTGACGGCCAGGACTTGCCGGCGATCCAGTCCGATCTGGAGGAAGCGATCCGGCGCATGGCCGCCCAGGCCGAGCGCGCGGGCAAGGTCATCCGGAGCGTGAGCGACCTGGTGCGGCGGCGCGAACGCGAGCGCAGGGCGGTCACGCCACAGTCCCTGTTCGACGGCATCGCCCCGCTGGTCCAGCTGCAGGCGCGCAAGACCGGCATCGAGGTGCGCTGGCAAGTCGAGCCGGACTGCCCCGCAGCCTGGTGCGACCCGACCATGGTCGAGCAGGTGCTGCTCAACCTGGTGCGCAACGGCCTGCAGGCGATGCCGGCCGGCGACCCGCCGGCGGCCTCCGGCCTGCGCACGCTGGAGCTGCAGGCGAGCGCGGCCGGGCCCCTCGAGGGCAGCCAGCGCGAGCGTATCCTGTTCACCGTGACTGACCATGGCCAGGGACTGAGCAACGAGGTCGCGGCGCGCCTGTTCACGCCCTTCTTCACCACCAAGCCCGAGGGCATGGGGCTCGGCCTGAGCCTGTGCCGCACCGTGGTCGAGCAGCATGGCGGCACGCTGGACCATGAACCCGGCTTGCCACGCGGCACGGTGTTCCGCTTTACCCTGCCGGCCGCCCTATGATGTCGGGATGGCCAAGGACGGTACGGTATTCCTGATCGATGACGACGACGCGGTGCGCGACTCGCTGGGTTGGCTGCTGCGCACGCGGCGGCTGCTGAGCCTCCCTTACCCGAGCGCGGAAGCGTTCTGGGCTGAAGCGCGGAACTGGGTGGACGGCCCCACTGAGCCCTGCTGCGCGCTGCTCGACCTGCGCATGCCGGGCATGAGCGGGCTGGCGCTGTTCGAGCTGCTGCGCGAGCAAGCCTGGTTCAGCGAGATGCCGGTGATCTTCCTGTCCGGGCATGCGGACGTACCGACCGCGGTCGACGCGGTGCTGCACGGCGCCTTCGATTTCTGCGAGAAGCCGTTCTCGGACAAGGCGCTGGTGGAGCGGATCGAGCGCGCACTGGAAAAGTCGAGCCAGTCGCTGGCGCAGCGCCAGCGCCAGCGTGAAATCCAGCAGCTCGTCGGCGGCCTGACCGAGCGCGAACAGGCCGTCATGCAGCTGATCGCAGCCGGCCTGGCCAACAAGCTGGTGGCCGACCAGTTGCAGATCAGCGTGCGCACGGTCGAAGTGCACCGCGCCCGCATCTTCGAGAAGATGGGGGTGAAGTCGGTGCTCGAACTGGTGCGGCGGCTGGAGCAGGGCTGAGGGCTGGGACGGTTCAGGGCATCCGGCCGCTGGCCAGGTAGAGCGTGCCGCAACCGAACGACTCGACGGTCAGGCGGATGCCGCGCTGAGCCAGCGCGGACCAGGGGGCTTCGAATCCGGCGAGCGTGGTGACCGACTGGGCAGCGTTCCACCAGACCAGCGGGTTGAGCGCGGCAAACCAGGGCGGCGCCCACTTGAGACCGCAGACCGCAAGCCTCGCGCCCGGCGCCAGCCGGGCCAGCACATGGTCGAGCGCCGCTGGCGTCTGCAGGATGTCGTGGGTGAAATGGAACAGCGCTGCGTCAGCCCTGGCGGGCAGTTTGGCGTCCTGCACCGGGCTGCAGACGAGCTCGACCTGGCGCCAGCCGGCATGGGCGACGCGCTGGCGGGCACGCTCCAGCATCTCGGGACTCTGGTCGACGCCCACGATATGACCTTGTGGCCCGACCGCCTGCTGCAGCAGGTCCAGGCTCATGCCGGTGCCGCAGCCGATGTCCAGCACGAACTGGCCAGGCTGGAGCTCAAGCCGCTCGACCGCCATGCGCCGCAGCAGTTCGTAGGGAGCGAGCTGCAAGTCGTAGTAGCCGCAGCGCGCACGGTAGAGATCGCGCGCCGCCAGCTCGTCGGCAGGCCCCACGGCGGGGAATGTCATGCCCATGCCAAATCCCTTCTCGTCGCCCTTGGAACCTGGGCTGCCGAGCCAGTGTAGGTCGCTTGGGCGTCTGGGGCAAGGAATACAGGAACCGTCAGCGGCCGAGCAGCCGGAGGTAGCCCTCGCGCGTGGCCTGGCTGACGGACTGCAGCACCTGGTCGTGCCGGGTCTGGTGGCGCGCGAGCAGCCGCGCGCTGGCGACGGCATGCGAGCGACAGTACCAGTGGCAGCTGTGCTGCAGCAGCAGCGTCTCGGCCAGCAGCCGGTAGGCGCGGTCCTGCGGAGAAAGCTGCGCCTCGTTGCTGGCCGCCGCCGCCAGGCCGCGCGCATGCAGGGCCAGCAGCTGACGGAAATCGATGCAGGCCTGGGGCCACCAGCGCGTCGCGTAGGGCAGCGGCAAGCGGCTGATGCGGGCCTGCTCGGCCTCGACCCGGCCGAAATCCTCGGCCAGCCGTCCCAGCTGATCGGCCAGCGCCTGCTCGCTGGCGCCGTATTGCTGCCAGAGCTGATCGCGTCGCTGCAGGTCGGATTCGCCGAGCACGCGCTGATAGCCCTCCGTGAGCCGCTCCATCAGCTGCTCGATCTGGAAGCGGCGCAGATGCTGGGCCAGGAGGGCGATGCGCTCGCGCTGTTCGCGCTGGCGCAGCTGGAAGACGATGAAGGCGGCCAGCGCCGCCAGCAGGTAGAAGTTCATGAAGTCCACGACACGATCGCCTGCACTGTACCACCGTCAGTCAACGCGGAACTGACCGGGGTCGGGCTCACTCCAGCGTCATCAGGCTGGCGTTGCCGCCCGCGGCCGCCGTGTTGACGCTGACCGAGCGCTCGATCACGAGCCGCTCGATCGCCACACCACTGTCGCCCGGCGCCAGGCTCTGGATGCCGACGATGGGCCCTGGGCGCCGGGCCAGCCAGGCGCAGAGCTCGCGCAGCTCGGCCGCTTCGCCGTGGTGCAGCACGGCATCGAAATGCACGATGGGCGAGCGCCAGTCGTCGGCCAGCGCGATCCGCTCGCGCACGGACTGCGGCAGGCTTTCGCGCAGCGCGGCAGCCGACGCCGGCCAGACCGCCAGGCTGCCGACTGCCAGCGTCGCGGCGAGCTGGACCAGGCGGTCAGCGTCCTGGCTGGCCAGGCTCAGCACCGCCTGGCGCGGCAGGATCTGGTAGCGGTTGCGCTCGCCGGTCGGCCCGGCCAGCACCACGCTGGCGCCGCTGAACGACAGGGTGGCGAACTGGTCGCAGGCGGCAGCCAGACCGGCATCGCCAGCGGCCTGCGCCCATTCGCGCAGCGCCTGCAGCGCCGGCCTGGGCGCGGGCCGCTCGGCGCCGCCCGAGAACAGCAAGCCACGCGCCATCGCATCGGACGGGTGCCGTGCCAGCAGGCGGTACAGGTAGAGCGGACCACCCGCCTTGGGGCCGGTGCCCGACAGGCCCTCGCCGCCGAAGGGCTGCACGCCCACCACGGCGCCGACCATGTTGCGGTTGACGTAGAGGTTGCCGGCATGGACCGATTCGACCGCGCGCGCGATGGTCTCGTCGATCCGGGTGTGGATGCCGAAGGTCAGGCCGTAGCCGGTGCCATTGATCTGCTCGATCAGCGCGCCGAGCTCGCGGCGCTGGTAGCGCAGCACATGCAGCACCGGGCCGAAGATCTCGCGCTCGAGCTCGCCGACATGCCCGATCTCGATCAGGGTCGGCACGATGAAGCTGCCCTGCTCCAGCACGCCAGGATCGACTCGGGCCTGCTGGAACACCGGGCGGCCCCTGGCGCGCATGGCGTCGATGTGGCGCAAGAGGCCGTCACGCGCCTCGGCGTCGATCACCGGGCCGATGTCGACCTTGAGCGCGTCGGGCGAGCCGAGACGCTGCTCGGCCATCGCGCCCTTGAGCATCTGGATCACGCGGTCGGCGATCTCCTCCTGCAGGCAGAGGACTCGCAGCGCGGAGCAGCGCTGGCCGGCGCTGTCGAAGGCCGACGCGACCACGTCGTTGACGACCTGCTCGGCCAGCGCCGAGGAATCGACCACCATGCAGTTCTGGCCGCCGGTCTCGGCGACCAGGGGAATCGACTTGCCGGCCGGGCTCAGGCGCTGCGCCAGCGTCGCCTGCAGGATGCGTGCGACTTCGGTCGAGCCGGTGAACATCACGCCCTGGACACGCGGGTCCGCCACCAGCTGGGCGCCGACGCGCGAGCCGGAACCGGTCAGCAGCTGGACGGCGCTGCGCGGCACGCCGGCCTGCCAGAGCAGCCGGACCGCGTAATGGGCGACGACCGGGGTCTGCTCGGCCGGCTTGGCCAGCACGGTGTTGCCGGCCGCCAGCGCGGCGGCGACCTGGCCGGTGAAGATGGCGAGCGGGAAGTTCCAGGGGCTGATGCAGACCACCGGCCCCAGTGGCAAATGCGTGTCGTTGCTGAAGTCGGTGCGCACCTGGGCCGCGTAGTAACGCAGGAAGTCGATCGCCTCGCGCACCTCGGCGATCGCGTTGGCGGCGGTCTTGCCGGCCTCGCGGATCAGCAGGCCGATCAGCGGCTGGATCTCGTCCTGCATCAGGTCGGCGGCGCGCTCGAGCAAGGCGGCGCGCTCGGCCGGCGCGGTCGCGGCCCAGGCCGGAAAAGCCACCTGCGCATGGCCGACGGCCGCCTCGACCTCTTCAGGCGTAGCAGAACGCACGCTGCCGACCGGGTCGGCATGATTGGCCGGATTGAGCACCGGCTCGGCCCGCGTGCCGGCGGTTGAGTCGAAGGCCAGCAGCGGCGCCACGTCCCAGGATTGCTGGCAGGTGCGGCGCACCGCCTCGCCCAGCGCGGCCAGCGTGGTCTCGTTCGCCAGGTCCAGGCCGGCGGAGTTGACGCGCAGCAGGCCGTAGAGCGCCAGCGGTTGCGGGATGGAAGCATGAGGCAGGCCGACTGTGCCTTCGTCCGCCGCCCAGCGGTCGACGGTGGCGACCGGGTCCTCGACCAGGGTCTCGATCGCGATGCTGGGGTCGGCGATGCGGTTCACGAACGAGGTGTTGGCGCCGTTCTCGAGCAGGCGCCGCACCAGGTAGGCCAGCAGCGTCTCGTGGGTGCCGACCGGCGCGTAGATGCGGCAGGGGCGGCCCAGCTTGCCCTCGCCGGTCTTGCCGACCACCTGCTCATAGAGCGGCTCGCCCATGCCGTGCAGGCACTGGAACTCGTACTGGGTCGGGTGATAGCGTTCAGGGCCGGCCATCTGGTAGATCGCCGCCAGGCTGTGCGCATTGTGGGTGGCGAACTGCGGATAGACCGCGTCGGGCGCGGCCA
>JBDLTM010000048.1:0-11914 GCA_039805805.1 Pseudomonadota bacterium
ACGGCCTGGCTGGTGATCGTCGCGGCCGAGATGCTGACCGGCGGCGTGGGCATCGGCTTCTGGGTCTGGGACGAATGGAACAACCTCAACGTCAAGAACATCATCATCGCGATCTTCGTGATCGGCATCGTCGGGCTGCTGCTCGAGGCCGCCCTGGTCAGGCTCGCGAACGCCTTCAGCTACGAGGACGTCAAGTCCTGAACCCCCAAGGAGCCTCCACCATGAACAAGGACGCCAGATTCATCGACATCAGCGGCGTGGCCCAGACCTTCAGGACCTCCAAGGGCCTGTTCCCGGCGCTGCGCGACATCAACCTCCAGATCGCCAAGGGCGAGTTCGTCGCGCTAATCGGACATTCGGGCTGCGGCAAGTCGACGCTTCTCAACCTGATCGCGGGCCTGACCACGCCGACCGAGGGCGTCCTGCTCTGCGCCAACCGGGAGATCAGGGGCCCCGGCCCCGAGCGGGCGATGGTGTTCCAGAACCACTCGCTGCTGCCCTGGCTGAGCTGCTTCGACAACGTCTACCTGGGCGTCGAGCGCGTCTTCGGCAAGACCGAGAAGAAGGACCAGCTCAAAAGCCGCACCGCTGCCGCGCTCGAGCTCGTGAGCCTGGGACATGCGGCGCACAAGCGCCCGGGCGAGATCTCGGGCGGCATGAAGCAGCGCGTCGGCATCGCGCGCGCGCTGGCGATGGAGCCGCAGGTGCTGCTGATGGACGAGCCCTTCGGCGCGCTCGACGCGCTCACGCGCGCCCGGCTGCAGGACGAGCTGCTCGAGATCGTCGCCCGCACCCGCAGCACGGTGGTGATGGTCACGCACGACGTCGACGAGGCGGTGCTGCTGAGCGACAGGATCGTGATGATGAGCAACGGCCCGGCCGCGACCATCGGCGAGCTGCTGCCTGTGCCCCTGCCACGCCCGCGCAACCGGGTCGCGCTGGCCGACGACCCCGACTACCAACGCTGCCGCAAGGCCGTGATCGACTTCCTCTACACCCGCCAGGGCCATGTCGAGAAGGCGGCCTGAAGACGGCTGAGGGCTGGCAAGGCAAGCGGATCAGCCCGGGACAGGACCGATGGACAGGGTTGATGCCAGCCGATTTACGCCAGCCTGACATCCTTCTGCCGCAGGCTCGGGAATAATGCATGGATCCCCACTCCTGCGCGCCGGCAGCGCATGCCTGGCTCGCGACGCCGATCCCGCCTGATCCCATGCCCGCACCAAGACCCGAAGCCGATTCCCTCGCACCACGCTGGCCAGCGCTGTTCTGCGCCTTGACCTTGGCGACTCTGCTGGCCGCCTGCGGCAAGCCCGCGCCTTCGCCTGCTGCGCCGGGCGGTGCCATGCCGCCGCCCGAGGTCGGCGTGCTGAGCGTGACGCCGGGCGAGCTCGGCCTGCTCACCGAGCTGCCGGGCCGGGTCGAGGCCTCGCGCGTGGCGCAGGTCCGCGCGCGCGCCGCCGGCATCCTGCAGCAGCGCCTGTTCCGCGAGGGCAGCGACGTCAAGGCCGGCCAGGCGCTGTTCACGATCGACGCCAGCCCCTACCAGGCGGCGCTGGACAGCGCGCAGGCCAGCCTGGCCAAGGCCGAGGCGAACCTGGCGCAGGCCAGCGCGCTGGCCGAGCGCTACCAGCCGCTGGCCGAGGCCAAGGCGATCAGCCAGCAGGAATTCGTCAACGCCCAGGCGGCCAGGAAGCAGGCGCAGGCCGACGTGGCGGTGGCCAGGGCCGCGCTGCAGACCGCGCGCATCAACCTCGGCCACACGAGCGTGACGGCGCCGATCTCCGGCCGCATCGGCCGCGCGCTGGTGACCGAAGGCGCGCTGGTTGGCCAGGGCGAGGCGACGCCGCTGGCGGTGGTGCAGCAGGTCGATCCGGTCTATGTCAACTTCACCCAGTCGGCCGACGAGGCGCTGCAGCTGCGGCGCGCCTTCGATGAAGGCCGGCTCAAGCGCGCCGGCTCGGACGGTGCCAGCGTGCGCGTGCTGCTGCCCGACGGCAGCGAGCATGCCCGCGCCGGCAAGCTGCTGTTCTCCGACCTGAGCGTCGACGCCGGCAGCGGCCAGGTCACGCTGCGCGCCGAAGTGCCGAATCCGGGCGGGCTGCTGCTGCCGGGACTCTATGTACGCGTGCGGCTTGAGCAGGCCAAGGCCGACAACGCGATCGCGCTGCCGCAGCAGGCGGTGACGCGCTCGGCCCAGGGCGACAGCGTGCTGGTGGTGGCCGCGGACGGCAGCTTCGCGCCGCGCCCGGTCAAGGTCGGCGCGCAGCAGGGCGGCAGCTGGATCATCCTCGACGGCCTCAAGGCCGGCGAACAGGTGATGGTCGACGGCTTCCAGAAGCTGCGTGGCGCCAAGGTGGTCAAGCCGGTGCCGTGGCAGGACGCGAGCGCCAAGGCGCCGGCCGAGGCCGCCAAGTCCGCCGCTGGTGCGGCGCGCTGAGGAAGCCCGGACATGGCCAAGTTCTTCATCGAGCGCCCCATCTTCGCCTGGGTGATCGCGCTGTTCGTGATGGTGCTGGGCGCCGTCTCGATCACGCAGCTGCCGATCTCCCAGTATCCGCCGGTGGCACCGCCATCGATCGTCGTCTCCGCCGCCTATCCCGGCGCCTCGGCCCGGACCCTGGAAGACAGCGTGCTGGCCGTGATCGAGCGCGAGATGAACGGCGCGCCCGGACTGATCTACATGGAATCGGTCGCGCAGGCCGACGGCTCGGGCAACCTCACCTTGAGCTTCCAGCCCGGCACCAATCCCGACCTGGCGCAGGTCGACGTGCAGAACCGGCTCGCGCGCGCCACGCCCAGGCTGCCGGCGGCGGTGACACAGCAGGGCGTGCGGGTCGACAAGTCGCGCAGCAACTTCCTGCTGTTCGCCATCCTGTCGTCGGACGACCCGGCCTGGAACCCGGTCGCGCTCGGCGACTACGCGGCGCGCAACGTCGTCCCAGAGCTGCAGCGCCTGCCCGGCGTCGGCCAGGCGCAGCTGTTCGGCACCGAGCGCGCGATGCGGATCTGGATCGACCCGGCCAGGCTGCTGAGCTACAACCTCGGCGCGGCTGACGTGACCGCAGCGATCCGGGCCCAGAACGCGCAGGTCGCGGCCGGCGAGATCGGCGGCCTGCCCAACGTCGACGGCCAGGGCATTTCGGCCACCGTGGTCGTCAACGGCCAGCTCTCGGACGTCGAGCAGTTCGGCCGCATCGTGCTGCGTGCCAACCCGGACGGCTCTACCGTGCGCCTGAAGGACGTCGCGCGCATCGAGCTCGGCGCCCAGGCCTACGCGACCTCGGCGCGGCTCAACGGCAAGCCCTCGACCGGCATCGGCGTGCAGCTCTCGCCCAGCGGCAACGCGCTGGCCACCGCCGACGCGGTGCGCGCCAAGCTGCAGGAGCTCGAGCAATACTTCCCGCCCGGCATGCAGTGGAAGATCCCCTACGACAGCTCGCGCTTCGTCAGGATCTCGATCGAGCAGGTGGCCAAGACGCTGCTGGAGGCGGTCGCGCTGGTCTTCCTGGTGATGTTCCTGTTCCTGCAGAACTGGCGCTACACGCTGATCCCGACCATCGTGGTGCCGGTGGCGCTGCTGGGCACCTTCGGCGCGCTGCTGGCGCTGGGATTCTCGATCAACGTGCTGACCATGTTCGGCATGGTGCTGGTGATCGGCATCGTGGTCGACGACGCGATCGTGGTGGTCGAGAACGTCGAGCGCATCATGAGCGAGGAAGGGCTGACGCCGCAGCAGGCCACGGGCAAGGCGATGCGGCAGATCTCGGGCGCCATCGTCGGCATCACCGTGGTGCTGATCTCGGTCTTCGTGCCGCTGGCCTTCTTCAGCGGCTCGGTCGGCAACATCTACCGCCAGTTCGCCGCCGTCATGGGGGTGGCGATCGCGTTCTCGGCCTTCTTCGCGCTGTCGCTGACGCCGGCGCTGTGCGCGACGCTGCTGAAACCGGTCAAGGCCGGCCACCACGAGATCAAGACCGGCTTCTTCGGCTGGTTCAACCGCGGCTTCGCGCGCAGCGCCAGGGGCTACGAGGGCTGGCTGGCCCGGCTGCTGCCGCGCGCCGGCCGCGCGCTGCTGGTCTACTGCGCGATCGTGGTCGCCGCCGGCTGGGTCTACCTGCGGCTGCCGACCTCCTTCCTGCCCAACGAGGACCAGGGCACGCTGCTGGTCAACGTGCAGTTGCCGCCGGGCGCCACGCGCGAGCGCACCCGCGCCGTGATGGAGCAGGTCGAGGGCTTCATGCTCAAGCAGCCCGAGGTGCAGGGCATGGTCGGCGTGCTGGGCTTCTCGTTCTCGGGCCAGGGCCAGAACGCGGCGCTCGCCTTCGTCACGCTCAAGGACTGGAGCGAGCGCGGCGCCCCGGGCAGCTCGGCGCAGGAGCTCGCGGGCCGCGCCTTCGGCGCGCTCTCGGGCGTGCGCGACGCCTTCATCTTCCCGCTGAGTCCGCCGCCGATCCCCGAGCTCGGCTCGGCCTCGGGCTTCACCTTCCGGTTGCAGGACCGCGGCGGTGTCGGCCGCGACGCGCTGCTGGCCGCGCGCAATCAGCTGCTCGGCATGGCCAGCCAGAGCCAGCTGCTGACCCAGGTCCGCCCCGACGGACTCGAGGACGCGCCGCAGCTGCAGCTCGACGTCGACCGCGACAAGGCGCAGGCGCTCGGCGTCGGCTTCGACGCGATCAACGCCGCGCTCTCCACCGCGCTCGGCTCCAGCTATGCCAACGACTTCCCGAACGCCGGCCGGCTGCAGCGCGTCATCGTGCAGGCCGATGCGCCGGCGCGCATGCAGCCCGACGACCTGCTCAGGCTGCACGTGATGAACGGCAGAGGCCAGGCGGTGCCGCTGTCGGCATTCGCCAGCACGCGCTGGGTCACGGGCGCGATGCAGTCGGTGCGCTACAACGGCTACCCGGCGATGCGCATCAGCGGCAGCGCGGCGCCCGGCTACAGCACCGGCGCGGCGATGGCCGAGATGGAAAGGCTCTCCGCCCAGCTGCCGCCGGGCCTGGGCTTCGAGTGGACCGGGCAGTCGCGCGAGGAAAAGCTCGCCGGCTCGCAGGCCATCATCGTCTACGGCTTCGCGATCCTGGCGGTCTTCCTCTGCCTGGCCGCGCTCTATGAAAGCTGGTCGATCCCGCTTGCCGTGATCCTGGTGGTGCCGCTGGGCGTGCTCGGCGTACTGCTGGCGACGCTGCTGCGCGGCTACGCCAACGACATCTACTTCCAGGTCGGCCTGATCACCATCATCGGCCTGTCGGCCAAGAACGCGATCCTGATCATCGAGTTCGCCAAGGACCTGCAGGCCCAGGGCAGGAATGTGATCGAGGCGGCGCTGGAAGCCGCCCACCTGCGGCTGCGCCCGATCATCATGACCTCGCTGGCCTTCATGCTGGGCGTGCTGCCGCTGGCGCTCTCGACGGGCGCCGGCTCGGCCAGCCAGCGCGCGATCGGCACCGGCGTGATCGGCGGCATGATCACCGGCACGCTGCTGGCGATCGTGTTCGTGCCGCTGTTCTTCGTCGTGGTGCGCCGAATCTTCAAGGGCAGCGAGCGCCAGCACCGCTTCGACGCCGCCCATGGCCACGCAGCGGGAATCCATACCCATGACTGACAAGTTGTTCCCCCATTCAGCCCCGCGGACTACCCTGCGGATGGCCCCGCTGGCCGCGGCGCTGCTGCTGGCGGGCTGCAGCCTGATGCCGGCCTACCAGCGCCCCGCGCCCCCCGTCCCCGAGCAATGGCCCGCCAGCACAGGGCAGGAGGTCGGCACGGTGGCGGACGCGGCGCCGGACTGGCAGCAGTTCTTCGCCGACGAATCGCTGCGCGAGCTGATCGGCATCGCGCTGGCCAACAACCGCGACCTGCGCGTGGCGGTGCTCGGCCTGCAACAGGCGCGCGCGCAGCTCGGCATCCGCAGCGCCGAGCAGTGGCCGACGCTCAACGCGGCGCTGAGCGGATCGCGCGCGCCCAACGGCTCGGGCGAGACCACGAAGAGCTACAGCGGCGGCCTGCTCGTGACCGCCTACGAGCTCGACTTCTTCGGCCGCGTCGCGAGCCTGAAGGAGCAGGCGCTGGCACAATACCTGGCCAGCGAGGCCGGCAGCCGCAGCGCGCGCATCGCGCTGATCTCAGGCGTGGCGCAGACCTGGCTGGCGCTGCTGGCCGACAGCGAGCAGCTCGAACTGGCCCGGCGCACGCTGGCCACGCGCGAGGATTCGCTCAGGCTGGTCCGGCTGCGCTTCGAGCATGGTGCGGCTTCCGAGCTGGAGCTGCGCCTGGCCGAATCGCTGGCCGGCACGGCCCGCGTCGCGCTCGAGCAGTCGACACGCCAGCGCGCCCAGGACGAGAATGCACTCGCGTTGCTGCTGGGCCAGCCCCTGCCCGGGAGCCTGCGCGAGCAGATCCAGCCCGGCCGGCTCGACGCGCTGCAGCTGCCGGTGCTTTCCACCGGCCTGCCCTCGCAGCTGCTGGCGCGCCGGCCCGACATCCAGCAGGCCGAGCAGCAGCTGATCGCAGCCAACGCCAATATCGGCGCGGCGCGCGCGGCCTTCTTCCCGCGCATCTCGCTGACGGCCGGCATAGGTTCGGCCAGCAAGGAGCTGTCGGACCTGTGGCGGAACGGCTCCTGGGGCTACACGCTGGCGCCGCAGTTGCTGCTGCCGATCTTCGACGCCGGCCGCAGCCAGGCCGGGCTCGATTCGGCGCGGGCCGGGCGCGAGATCGCGCTGGCACAGTACGAGAAGGCGATCCAGTCGGCCTTCCGCGAGGCCGCCGACGCGCTGGCCGGACGTGAGACGCTGGCGCGCCAGCTCGCGGCCCAGCAGGCGCAGGCGGCGGCGGAGTCTCGCCGGCTCGAGCTGACCGAGCTGCGACTGCGCAATGGCGTGGCAAGCGAGCTAGACTGGCTCGACGCGCAGCGCTCGCATTTCGCGAGCCAGCAGGCGCTGGTCCAGACCAGGCTGGCCTGGTGGCAGAACCAGGTCACGCTCTACAAGGTGCTGGGCGGCTGAGATCCTCTGGCTCGGACGCAAAAAACCGCCCAGGCGAACAGCCGCGGCGGTTTTTTTCAAGTCGGACCCAGCCAGGTCCGTTGGCGCAATCAGTCGACGTCGAACTCGGACTCGGGCAGCGCGATCTTGCCGTCGGTGCTGAACTGGTAATCCTCGAACACATGCTGGGCGCTGAGCAGCTGGTAGCTGCCATCCTCGTGGCGCAGCGTGGTGTCCTTCAGGCGCGAGGTGGTCTGGCCGCAGGTCCAGATCGCGAAGTTGCGCATGTGGGTGCACAGGCAGGTCTTGTCCCAGACATGGATCTTGCGCTCGCCCGGATGCGCCAGCACCTCGCGGTTGTAGGCGTCGATGTAGGCGCACTTGCCGTTGGCGTCGAGCAGGTAGCCGTAGGCTTCGCAGTTCGGACGGATGCCGTCTCCGATGCCGGGGCTGGACTTGATCATGCGCATGGGGTAGCCGGTCGGAGAGATCTCGTTGACCTCGATGTCATCCTCGTCGGCCTTGAAGTAGTCCTGCTTGACGTCGTCGGGCAGGCCGCACTCGCGCGTGACGGTGAAGCGCGTGGCGACCTGGACGCCGGAAGCGCCCATCTCCATGAAGCGCACTGCGTCGCTGCCGGTGAAGATTCCGCCGGCCGGGATCAGCGGGATGTCGAGCTGCTCGGCCTTGAGCCAGGCGGCGATCTCGGCGACGATGGTCGCGAGGTCGTACTTGGCCCAGTCCATGCCGAAGCCCAGGTGGCCGCCGGCCAGCGGGCCCTCGACCACCACGTAGTCGGGCAGGCGGTTCAGGCGCGCGTTCTTCTTCAGGAACAGCTGCAGCGCGCGCAGCGAAGAGACGATGATGCCGAGCTTGGCGTGGCGGAAGCGCGGGTGGTCCTCGATCAGCGCGAAGCTGCCCAGGTGCAGGCCGGCCGCCAGCGTGATGCCGTCGATGCCGGCGTCGAGCGCGGCCGACAGGCGCACCCTGAGCGTCTCCTTGGGCGCGTTCATCGTCAGCTTTTCCATGCAGTTGATGAACACCATGCCGCTGCCCTGCTTGCGCGACATCGTGTGGTCGACATGCAGGCGGGTCGCCTCGGCCAGGTCGCCGAGGTTGAACTTGACCTCGGACTTGTCGAGGTTGTCGACGTTGTACTTGTAGAGCGCCTGCTTGGCCTTGACGTACTTGGTCTTGTAGCGGCGGTCGGTCACGGTCTTGATCATCGCGTCCGAGATATGGCCCACGCCGCCCAGGCGCGCGGCTTCCAGCGCCAGGTCCGAGGAGGAAATGTCCACACCCATGCCGCCGATCATGATCGGCACCAGCTCGTCGCCACCGAGGCGCAAGCGGAAATCGTCCAAACGTTTCACTGTCATCTTTCGTGTGTGCTTTGCCGGACCGATCCGCTGCCGGCGGTCAAAAATCCGTAATACCGGATTTTCGGGCTTTTTTCTGACTTCCGCCTGCCAAAGGTCAAGTTATCTTGAGATAAAAACTATCACACCGATCATCCGATAGTTCAAAGCTAGCACTCCTGGCATAAAAACGCCCCTCCAAGGCGCTCTGCCCGACTGACTGCGCACCAAGCTGCTGCTACCGATCCGCGCCAAAGATGGACAACGCACCATCGCGAAGCATGCCGGCCAGCCCAACCCTGAGCAGGGGCCAGCCGTTGAGGCCGCCAGCAGGACAGCCAGCAGCTGGCACGAATATTGCTTTACCCGATCAACGGTCAACGGTGACCGGCTCAGCATCCAGCCCAAGGCCGGGTTGGATGCCAACAGGACAAAGGCGTCCCTGCAGTGCTGCCCCGCAACGGGTGGATCCTGCATGGACGCCTTTTTTGCTTTCTGCAGCGACCGACGGATTCAAGATGATGGAAAAACCCAGACTGGTGTTGATCGGCAACGGCATGGCCGGCGTGCGCACGCTGGAGGAACTGCTCAAGATCGCGCCCGACCAGTACGAGATCACGGTGTTCGGTGCCGAGCCACACCCCAACTACAACCGCATCCTGCTGTCGCCCGTGCTCGCCGGCGAGATGCAGCTCCAGGACATCATCCTCAACGAGCTCGACTGGTACGCCGACCATGGCATCACGCTGCACACCGGCAGGACCGTCACCCGGATCGACCGCGTCCGGCGCTGCGTCATCGCCGACGACGGCAGCGAGGCGCCCTACGACCGGCTGCTGATCGCCACCGGGTCGACCCCCTTCAGGCTACCGATTCCCGGCAACCAGCTGAGCGGCGTGATCGGCTACCGCGACATCCAGGACACCAACGAGATGATCGCCGCCGCCAGCAAGCACCGGCACGCGGTCGTGATCGGCGGCGGCCTGCTCGGACTCGAGGCGGCCAACGGCCTGAAACTGCGCGGAATGGACGTGACCGTGGTGCACATCGGGCCCTGGCTGCTCGAGCGCCAGCTCGACGAAGTCGCCGGCCGCATGCTGCAGCGCTCGCTCGAGGACAGGGGCCTGAAGTTCCTGCTGCAGAAGCAGACCGAGGCGCTGCTGCAGGCGGATTCGGGCCGGGTCGGCGCGGTACGCTTCCAGGACGGCCTGCAGATCCCGGCCGACCTGGTCGTGATGGCCGCCGGCATCCGCCCGAACTACGCGCTGGCCGAGGCCGCCGGCATCCACTGCAACCGCGGCATCGTCGTCAGCGACACGATGCAGACCTACGACCCGCGCGTCTATGCGGTCGGCGAATGCGTGAACCACCGCGGCATCGCCTACGGCCTGGTCGCGCCGCTGTTCGAGCAGGCCAAGGTCGCGGCCAACCACCTGGCCGGCCACGGCATCGGCCGCTACCTGGGGTCGGTGACCTCGACCAAGCTCAAGGTGACCGGAATCGACCTGTTCTCGGCCGGCGACTTCCAGGGCGGCCAGGACGATGCCGAGGAAATCACGCTCAACGACCCCCATGGCGGCGTGTACAAGAAGCTCGTGATCCGCGACAACAAGCTGGTCGGCGGCGTGCTGTACGGTGACACGGCCGACGGCCCCTGGTACTTTCAGCTGCTCAAGGACGGGCGCGACATCCACGAACTGCGCGACAGCCTGATCTTCGGCCAGTCCCAGGTCGGCGACGTCGGCCATGCCGGCAACAGCCGCGCCGCCGAGATGGCCGACAGCGCCGAAGTCTGCGGCTGCAATGGCGTCAGCAAGGGAGCGATCTGCCAGGCGATCAAGGAAAAGGGCCTGTTCAGCCTGGACGAGGTCAAGAAGCACAGCAAGGCGGCGTCGTCCTGCGGCTCCTGCGCCGGTCTGGTCGAGCAGATCCTCGCCAGCACCATTGGCGGCGCGTACACGCCGGCCAGGCTCGACAGCAAGCCGGTCTGCGGCTGCACCGAGCATTCGCACAAGAGCGTGCGCGAAGCAATCGTCGCCCAGCGCCTGACCCGCAAGGAGGCGGTGTTCGACGCGCTCGAATGGAAGACGCCCAACGGCTGCGACAAGTGCCGCCCGGCAGTCAACTACTACCTGATCTCGAGCTGGCCACTTGAGGCGAAGGACGACCCCCAGAGCCGACTGATCAACGAGCGCGCGCACGCCAACATCCAGAAGGACGGGACCTATTCGGTGGTGCCGCGCATGTGGGGCGGGCTGACGACGCCGGCCGAGCTGCGCGCGATCGCCGACGCTGCCGAGAAGTACCGGGTGCCGACCGTCAAGGTCACCGGCGGCCAGCGCATCGACCTGCTCGGCGTCAGGAAGGAGGACCTGCCCGCGATCTGGGCCGACCTCAACGCGGCCGGCATGGTCTCGGGCCACGCCTACGGCAAGTCGATCCGCACCGTCAAGACCTGCGTCGGCGCGGAGCATTGCCGCTTCGGCACCCAGCTCGCGATGGACATGGGGATCAAGCTCGAGAGGATGCTGTTCGACATGTACGCGCCGCACAAGGTCAAGCTCGCGGTCTCGGGCTGCCCGCGCAACTGCGCCGAGGCCGGCATCAAGGACGTCGGCGTGATCGGCGTCGACTCGGGCTACGAACTCTATGTCGGCGGTAACGGCGGCATCAAGACCGAGGTCGCCCAGTTCCTCTGCAAGGTCAGGACCGACGAGGAAGTGATGGAGTATGCGGGCGCCTTCCTGCAGTTGTACCGCGAGCAGGGCTGGTACCTGGAGCGCACCTGCCACTGGCTCGAGCGCGTCGGCCTCGACTACGTCAAGGGCCGCATCGTCGAGGACGAGGCCGGCCGCAGGCAGCTGCACGCGCGCCTGCTCGATTCGCTCAAGGACGCCAAGGATCCGTGGCAGACCTCGCGCGAGGCCAAGCCGGTCCAGCAGTTCATCCCCATCAAGCTCGAAGCCTGAGTCGCCATCCAAGGACCCAAGACATGACAAGCTGGAACCTGATCTGCCCGCTCGACGACATCCCGCCGCTGGGCTCGCGCGTCGTGCAGCGCGCCAGCGGTGACGACATCGCGATCTTCCGCAACGCCGCAGACGAGGTGTTCGCGCTGCATGACCACTGCCCGCACAAGGGTGGCCCGCTATCGCAGGGCCTGGTGCACGGGCGCCGCGTCACCTGCCCGCTGCATGGCTGGAACTTCGAGCTAGCCAGCGGCCAGGCGGTTGCGCCCGACAGCGGCTGCAGCGAGACCTTCGAGATCAAGGTCGAGGACGGCCAGGTCTGGCTGGCCCTGGGCTGACCCGCATCGAGACAGGAGGAAGCAGATGGCCGAAACCCGATCGACCTGCCCCTACTGCGGCGTCGGCTGCGGCGTGATCATCGAGTCGCAGGGCGACCGCATCACAGGCGTGCGCGGCGACCCCGATCACCCGGCCAACTTCGGCCGGCTCTGCACCAAGGGCTCGACCCTGCACCTGACCGCCAGCGAAACCGTCACCCGCCAGGCCCGGCTGCTGCAGCCGATGCAGCGCCTGCAGCGCGGGGCGGCACCGCAGCCAATCG
>JBDLTM010000049.1:0-11869 GCA_039805805.1 Pseudomonadota bacterium
GCGTGACGACGGCCTTGTAGATGTTGCCCTTGCGCTGCTCGCGCCCTTCGATTTCGATCTCGTAGTCGAGCAGCTTCTGCCCGTCGACGATGGCCAGGCGGCGCTCTTCGGCCTGCGTGGCGTTGATCAGCATGCGCTTCATGTATGCGTTCCTCTTGTCACTGAAGACAGCCCTGTCGGGCTCAAGCCGTGAACCGCTGCAGATGGCACGAACGAGGAGGAATTGCCGGAGAGTCAGGAAGGGGAGAGGGGCGGCGCCGCGAGGCCGAGGCGATCCGCACAGGCTCAACCCAGTCCGGGCATGGGCGCGTGGAGTGGCGTGATCAAAGGCGGCAGGACGGCCTGGAGGGCGAAGTCTGGCCTTGGTTTCTTTGTCTTCACTTCAGTCCTCGTCCAGCCCGGGCTCTTGGGCCTGCAGGCTGGACGCTTGGGGTATTCCGTATCGGGTTCGCGGTCATCGGCGACGGTTCGCCACTGGGTAAGCCGCACCAGGCCGGGTCGGCCAGATCGGGCCGGTAGGGGCAGGGGTGCGCTCCAGCAGTGGCTGGCAACCTTATCCGGCGGGCGGGTGCGGGCAGGCGGGACATGCCCTGCTGTCGGCCCCGTCGGTGCTGTGCCTTAAACTCAGTGGCAATTCAAGCACCAGACCCGCGCATCCGGATCGGGCCATTATAGTCCCCGGGGCTCTGCATATGCACGGTTTTCCAGCAGGATTTCTGCTCCTTTCCGCGCCGGTTCCAACCCAACCATCGCCATGGCATCAACGCCCCAGGTCCGACACTACAGCGTCGATGTCGAGTCCGCTGGTCAACGACTCGACAACTTCCTGCTGCGCGAACTCAAGGGAGTTCCCAAGACCCATGTCTACCGCATCATCCGCTCCGGCGAGGTCAGGGTCAACAAGGGCCGCGCGCAGGCCGATACCCGCTTGCAGGCAGGCGACCTGGTCCGGGTGCCTCCGATCCGGCTGTCCGAGAAAATCGAGGCCAAGCAGGATCAGCCGGTGCCGGCGCGGGAATTCCCGGTCCTGTTCGAGGATCCGGCCTTCATGGCCATCAACAAGCCGGCCGGCATCGCCGTCCACGGTGGCAGCGGGGTGTCCTTCGGCGTGATCGAGCAATTGCGTCGCTCGCGTCCCGACGCAGCGCTGCTCGAGCTGGTGCACCGGCTCGATCGCGAAACCAGCGGCATCCTGCTGGTGGCCAAGAAGAGGAGCGCGCTCAAGGCGCTGCAGGACCAGTTCCGGACGCGCGAGACCGCCAAGACCTATCTGGCCCTGGTCAAGGGTCAGTGGCCTGCCAGCAGGAAGGTGATCGACCAGCCCCTGCACAAATACCTGCTGCCCGACGGCGAGCGGCGAGTGCGGGTGACCAGCGCCGACGATCCCGATGGCATGCGATCGATCACGCTGGTCAAGGTGTTAGGGACCGTGAAGTTGCCGGAGCCCTGGGTCGGCGGCAATCCGCCGCTATTGTCCCTGCTGGCGGTGACGATCAAGACCGGCCGCACGCACCAGATCCGGGTCCACCTGGCCAGCAATGGCCATCCGATTGCCGGCGATGACAAGTATGGCGACTTCGATTTGAATCGTGTCCTGCAAAGAAATGGCCTCAAGCGCATGTTCCTTCATGCCTGGCAATTGGGGCTGGTCCATCCGGCCTCGCAGCAGCCCCTCCAATTGCAGGCCGATTTGCCGCCAGAATTGATGTCCTGGGGTGGGGTGGGCGATTTCTTCGTATAATTGTTGCGTTGAATTTAAAAAACCAAGGACGTCGCCATGTCAACTTATTCCGAACTCATGTCCCAGGCCCAGGCGCTGATGGCCCAGGCTGAACAGGTCCGCAAGCAGGAACGCGCCAGCGTGATTGCCGATATCCGTGCCCAGATGGCTGAATACGGCCTGACCGTCGAGGACCTCGAGAAAGGCCCCTCGGCTCGCAAGGCCGCGGTTGGCAAATCCAAGGCGCCGGCCAAGTACCAGGGCCCCAACGGCGAGCTGTGGTCGGGTGGTCCGGGTCGCAAGCCCGAGTGGGTCAAGGCCGTGCTGGCGGCCGGCCAGGGCCTGGATCAGTACCTGATCCAGAATTCCTGATCCGGTCCCGGGTTTTATCCCGCCAGCATCAAAGGGCGCACAATGCGCCCTTTGTCTTTTCCGAGTCCTGAACATGCGTCCTCGCCGCTTTGACCTGATTGCCTTTGACTGGGATGGCACCCTGTTCGATTCCACTCGCCTCATCGCTCGCAGCATCCAGGCGGCGGTGCGCGATGTCGGCGGACAGGTGCCCGACGATGCCCGGGCCTCCTATGTGATCGGCATGGGGCTGATGCAGGCGCTCGCTCATGCCGCGCCCGACGTGCCAGCCGAGCGCTATGATCTGCTGTGCGAGCGCTATCGTCACCATTACCTGGCCCGCCAGCATGAGATCAGCCTGTTCGAGGGCGTGCTGCCCCTGCTGGCCGACCTGCGGGCCCGCCATCACTGGCTGGCGGTCGCGACCGGGAAAAGCCGGCGCGGCCTCGACGAGGTCCTGAGCAGCGTCGAGCTCACCGGGGTCTTTGATGGCACCCGGACTGCCGACCAGACTGCCAGCAAGCCCAGCCCCCAGATGCTGCTGGAACTGATGCGTGAATTCGGGGTCGAACCCGAGCGCACCCTCATGATCGGGGACACCACGCATGACCTGCAGATGGCGCGCAATGCCGCTTGCGCCAGCCTTGCCGTCAGCTACGGTGCCCATGATCCCACCGATTTCGAGCAGCTCCAGCCACTGCATATCGCGCGCTCGGTATCCGAGATGCATGCCTGGCTGCTCGAGAATGCCTGATCCGATGGCCAGGCCGGCACGCGCCTTTTTCTCCCTCCGATTCACCTGAAAGCACAAGATGTCGGTCCAATGGTTTCCCGGTCACATGCATGCGACCAAGAAGGCGATTCTCGAGCGCGTCAAGGAACTCGATGTCGTGGTCGAATTGCTCGATGCCCGGTTGCCTGGCTCGAGCGCCAATCCGATGCTGGCGCAGCTGACCGCGGGCAAGCCCAGGCTCAAGGTACTCAACAAGCAGGACCTGGCGGATCCGGTCCGCACCGGGCAATGGCTGGCCCATTACAACGCCCAGCCCGAAACCCGCGCGATTGCGCTCGATGCCAGCGTCACGGCACCGGCGCGAGCCATCATCGAGTCTTGCCGCGAGCTGGTGCCGCAGCGCGGCGGAATGGCCAAGCCGCTGCGCGTGCTGATCGGCGGCATTCCCAACGTCGGCAAGTCCACCCTGATCAACACCCTGGTCGGCAAGCGCGCCACCAAGACCGGAGACGAGGCGGGCGTGACCAAGGTCGAGCAGCGCATCGTGCTGGCAGACGACTTCTATCTCTACGACACGCCTGGCATGCTCTGGCCCAAGATCGTCGTGCCCGAGAGCGGCTACCACCTGGCCGCCAGCGGTGCGGTCGGCCGCAACGCCTACGACGAGGAAGTGGTCGCGCTCGAACTGCTCAAGGCCGTGCAGCAGCCCTATGCGGCGCTGCTGGAGCAGCGCTACAAGCTGGGCCTGGCGCCCGAGCGGATCGCCGCACTGAGGGACGACGAGCTGCTGTTCGCCATCGGCAGGAAGCGTGGCGCCCTGCTGCCCGGCGGCCGTCTCAATGCGCAGAAGGCTGCCGAGATCCTGCTGACCGACTTCCGTTCCGGCGCCATCGGACGCATGACGCTCGAGACCCCCGAAGACTTCGCGCTCTGGCTCGCCGCTGCGGAGAAGGCCGAGGCAGAGCTTGCCGCCGCGCGCCAGCTCAAGCAGGCGCAGCGCCGTGGCGCCTACCGCGGCCAGTCCTGACCGCCCGGAAGGCTGGGGTAAACTCGCGCATTGGCCCCGGTGGTGAAATTGGTAGACACATCGGACTTAAAATCCGCCGCCCCTAATCGGGCGTACCGGTTCGATTCCGGTCCGGGGCACCAGCAAAGGCAGGAACTGCGCCGGGCCGGCGCACACCAGAGAGCAACACCATGAGCCATTTCAACCCGCCTTTCGAGATCCATGTCCATGGTGACATCCCCCTGCGTGACGGAATCGATTATTCGTCCATCCAGGAGGCTCTCAAGCCCTTGTGGCAATACACCGGCGCCAAGACCCTGGTCGATGCGGCGCCTAGCTTCTACGAGGACGAGCCCGGCATCCGCTTCGATGCCAAGGATCAGTTGCTGCAGCTGTGCTGGACGGTCGAGGGCGATGACGACTTCCGCCACGCGCTCGACGAAGTCTGCATGAGCCTCAACGAGATTGCCGCTGCCGGCGCGGCGCTGGAAGTCTCCTTCTACGACATCGAATTCGACGAGGAAGAGGCCGCACCCGAGGCAGAGGCGCGCGACGACTTCCTGCTGCTGTTCGTCGGCCCGAGTCCGGCGGCCATCATGCAGGTCCAGCGCGACCTGCTGGTGCAGGACGTGGTGCACCTGATGGAGCGTCACTTCGACGGTTCCGAGCTTGGCGGCGTGGTCGCCGAGATCGACAAGCTGTTCACCGGCCGCTTCGACGCGCTGATCAGCTCGATGCAGCTCGGGCGCCCGCCTCGCGGCGGCAGCGGGCCGGGCGGCCATGGCGGCGGCCCGCGCAAGCCGCGCCATCTGCACTGAAGCTGCCACACTGGCCGCAGACCAGCAAAAAGCCCCTGCCGCGAGGTCAGGGGCTTTTGTCTTGGAGAAGCCCCTGGTAGAGGCTCGGGTCGGATCTTAGGCCGCGGTGACCGCGATGCCCTTGAACTCGCCGCTGGCGATGCGCTGCTTCCACTCGGCCGGGCCGCTCTCGTGCGCGTTGGCACCGCTCGAGTCGACCGCCACGGTCACCGGCATGTCCTGCACGTCGAACTCGTAGATCGCTTCCATGCCGAGGTCGGCGAAGCCCACCACCTGGGCCGACTTGATCGCCTTGGCCACCAGGTAGGCGGCGCCGCCGACGGCCATCAGGTAGGCCGACTGGTTGTCCTTGATCGCTGAGATGGCGACCGGGCCGCGCTCGGACTTGCCAATCATCGAGATCAGGCCGGTCTGCTCCAGCATGGTGCGGGTGAACTTGTCCATCCGGGTCGCGGTGGTCGGGCCGGCCGGGCCGACCACCTCGTCGCGAACCGGGTCGACCGGGCCGACGTAGTAGATCACGCGGTTGGTGAAGTCGACCGGCAGCGGCTCGCCCTTGGCCAGCATGTCGGCGATGCGCTTGTGCGCGGCGTCGCGGCCGGTCAGGATCTTGCCGTTGAGCAGCAGCTTCTGGCCCACCTTCCAGGACGCGACTTCCTCCTTGGTCAGGGTGTCGAGGTTGACGCGGGTCGCCGACTTGACGTCCGGGGTCCAGGTCACGGCCGGCCAATCTTCCAGCCTGGGCGGCTCGATCCTGGCCGGGCCGGTGCCGTCAAGGTGGAAATGGCAGTGGCGGGTCGCGGCGCAGTTGGGCACCAGCGCGACCGGCAGGTTGGCCGCGTGGCAGGGGTAGTCCAGCACCTTGACGTCGAGCACGGTGGTCAGGCCGCCCAGGCCCTGGGCGCCGACGCCGAGCGCGTTGACCTTCTCGTACAGCTCCAGGCGCAGCTGCTCAGGCCTCGTCAGGGTTGCGCCGCCCTTGGCCTTGGCGATCAGCTCGTGGATGTCGACCGGAGCCATGATCGACTCCTTGGCCAGCAGCATGGCCTTCTCGGGCGTGCCGCCGATGCCGATGCCGATGATGCCCGGCGGGCACCAGCCGGCACCCATCTCGGGGATCTTCTTGAGCACCCAGTCGACCAGGTCGTCGGACGGGTTGAGCATCGCGAACTTGGACTTGGCCTCCGAGCCGCCGCCCTTGGCCGCGCAGATCACCTCGACGTGGTCGCCCGGCACGATCTCGAAGTGCACCACCGCCGGCGTGTTGTCCTTGGTGTTGCGGCGGGCCCCGGCCGGATCGGCCAGCACCGAGGCGCGCAGCGGGTTGTCGGGATTGGCGTAGGCGCGGCGCACGCCCTCGTCGATCATCTGCTGCACGCTCATGGTCGCGTCGGGCCAGGTGACGTTCATGCCGACCTTGATGAAGACCATGCCGATGCCGGTGTCCTGGCAGATCGGGCGATGGCCCTCGGCGGCCATGCGGCTGTTGGTCAGGATCTGGGCGATCGCGTCCTTGGCGGCCGGGCTCTGCTCGCGCTCGTAGGCCTCGCCGAGTGCCTGGATGTAGTCGAGCGGGTGGTAGTAGCTGATGTACTGGAAGGCGTCCGCGACGGACTGTATCAGGTCTTCCTGCTTGATGGCGGTCATGTCAGGTCTTTCAGGTGGGTCGAGAAAACAGGGGTCAGTGCTTGTCGGCAGCCGACAGGTTGAGCAGGCGGTCGGTGTAGGCGATCGCCATCGCGCTGAGCAGGAATGCGATGTGGATGATGGTCTGCCACATCAGCACCTTCTCGTCGTAGTTGGCGGCGTTGATGAAGGTCTTGAGCAGGTGGATCGAGGAGATGCCGATGATGGCGGTCGCCAGCTTGACCTTGAGCACCGAGGCGTTGACATGGCTGAGCCATTCGGGCTGGTCGGGGTGGCTTTCCAGGCCCATGCGGCTGACGAAGGTCTCGTAGCCGCCGACGATCACCATGATCAGCAGGTTCGAGATCATGACGACGTCGATCAGCGCCAGCACCACCAGCATGATGATGGTCTCGTTGAGTGCGGCCACCTCCGAGCCGGACTTGTAGCCCATGCTCGAGACCAGTGCATCGAGCGCGGCTCGGCTGCCGAAGGCAGCCTCCACCAGGTGCACCAGCTCGACCCAGAAATGGTAGACGTAGATGCCCTGGGCGGCGATCAGGCCCAGGTAGAGCGGCAGCTGCAGCCAGCGGCTGGCGAAGATCAGTTTTGGCAGGGGGCCAATCGGCTTGGTCGGATCGGTCTGGATGGAGCTCATTGCGCGATGAAGTTGATTGCGCTTAGATTGTAGGCGTCACCGGTGCCGGCTACCCCGAGTCTTGTGTAAGAGCCTCGTCAGAGATACCGCGCACATTCACGCCGAGAGCTGTCATCCACCAAATCTAACAGGAGACCCCACATGTCCGCACCCTCGTCCGCCATCCAGTCCACCCTGGTCGAGAACCGCGTCTTCGAACCCAGCGCTGCGACTGTCGCGGCTGCCCGCATTTCCGGCATGGATGCCTACCAGGCGCTGTGCGCCGAAGCCGAGCAGGACTTCGAGGGCTTCTGGGCCAGGCGCGCCCGCGAGAACCTGAGCTGGCACAAGCCCTTCACCCAGACGCTGGACAGCTCCAACGCACCGTTCTACCAGTGGTTTGCCGACGGCGAGCTCAATGCCTCGTTCAACTGCCTGGATCGCCACATGGGCACCCCGGTCGAGAACAAGACCGCGATCATCTTCGAGGCCGACGACGGCGCCGTCACCAAGGTCAGCTACAAGGAACTGCTGGCCAAGGTGTCGCAGTTCGCCAACGTGCTCAAGGCCAAGGGCGTCCAGAAGGGTGACCGAGTCGTCATCTACATGCCGATGACCGTCGAGGGCGTGATCGCGATGCAGGCCTGCGCGCGCATCGGCGCCACCCACAGCGTGGTGTTCGGCGGCTTCTCGTCCAAGGCGCTGGAGGAGCGCATCAACGACGCCGGCGCCGTCGCCGTCGTGACCGCCAACTACCAGATGCGCGGCGGCAAGGAGCTGCCGCTCAAGGCCATCGTCGACGAGGCGATCACCCAGGGCGACTGCAAGACCGTGCGCAGCGTGATCGTGTTCCAGCGCACCCAGACCGCGGTCAACATGGTCGAGGGCCGCGACAGCTTCATGCACGAGGAAATGGCCGCCCAGTCGGCCGAATGCCCGGTCGAGGTCGTCGGCGCCGAGCATCCGCTGTTCGTGCTCTACACCTCCGGCTCGACCGGCAAGCCCAAGGGCGTGCAGCACAGCACCGGCGGCTACCTGCTGTGGGCCAAGATGACGATGGACTGGACCTTCGACCTCAAGGACAGCGATGTCTTCTGGTGCACCGCCGACATCGGCTGGATCACCGGCCACAGCTACGTCGCCTACGGCCCGCTGGCCGCCGGCGCGACCCAGATCATCTTCGAGGGCGTGCCGACCTTCCCGAACGCCGGCCGCTTCTGGCAGATGATCGAGAAGCACAAGTGCACCATCTTCTACACCGCGCCGACCGCGATCCGCTCGCTGATCAAGGCTTCGGATACCGACGAGAAGGTGCACCCGAAGAACTGGGACCTCTCCAGCCTGCGCATCATGGGTTCGGTCGGCGAGCCGATCAACCCCGAAGCCTGGATGTGGTACTACAAGCATGTCGGCGGCGAGCGCTGCCCGATCGTCGACACCTTCTGGCAGACCGAGACCGGCGGTCACATGATCACGCCGCTGCCGGGCGCCACGCCGTTGGTTCCGGGCTCCTGCACGCTGCCGCTGCCGGGCATCACGACCGCCATCGTCGACGAGGCCGGCCATGACGTGCCCAACGGCTCGGGCGGCATCCTGGTGGTCAAGAAGCCCTGGCCGTCGATGATCCGCACCATCTGGGGCGACCCGGAGCGCTTCAAGAAGAGCTACTTCCCCGAGGAGCTCAAGGGCTACTACCTGGCCGGTGACGGCGCGGTGCGCAGCGCCGACCGTGGCTACTTCCGCATCACCGGTCGCATCGACGACGTGCTCAACGTCTCGGGCCACCGCATGGGCACCATGGAGATCGAATCCGCCCTGGTCGGCAAGACCGATCTGGTGGCCGAGGCCGCCGTGGTTGGACGTCCGGACGACCTGACCGGCGAGGCCATCGTCGCCTTCGTCGTGCTCAAGCGCCCGATCCCCAGCGGCGACGAAGCCAAGGCGCTGGCCAACGAACTGCGCAACTGGGTGGCCAAGGAGATCGGCCCGATCGCCAAGCCCAAGGAAATCCGCTTCGGCGAGAACCTGCCCAAGACCCGCTCGGGCAAGATCATGCGCCGCCTGCTGCGCTCGCTGGCCAAGGGCGAGGCCGTGACCCAGGACACCTCGACGCTCGAGAACCCGCATATCCTCGAGCAGCTGGCGCAGTCCAACTGATCCGGCTTCCCTCTGAGCGCAACAGCAGCCCGCCCCTGGCGGGCTGTTCTTTTTGCGCTGCCCTGGCTACCATGCAGAAAAGGACGTGATGCCGCTGCGGCGGCCGGGAGGGAATCATGTATCTGCTGCTGCTCGGGCTGGTGCTGCTCGGCCTCAAGTACCTGGACGTCGGTCCGCTTGCCGGCTGGAGCTGGTGGTGGGTGCTGTCGCCGTTCGCGCTGGCCGTGGTCTGGTGGTGGTGGGCCGATCGCAGCGGCTACACCAAGCGCCAGGAAGCGAAGAAGATGGACGAACGCAAGGCTCGGCGTCTCGACGAGGGCCGCAAGCGGCTCGGCCTGCCGCCGCTCGACAAGCGGCGCTGACATCCAGGCCGCCCGGGCCGGCGGCGCTGGCACAATCGGTGCCATGCTGATCCACCCGCAAATCGATCCGGTCGCACTCAGGCTCGGGCCCTTGTCAGTGCACTGGTATGGCCTGACCTACCTGGCCGCCTTCCTGCTGTTTATCTGGCTCGGCCGGCGGCGGCTGCGCCACCCAGGTTATGGCGAATCATCGGGCCCGCAAGCCTGGAGCGTGCGTGATGTCGAGGACATCCTGTTCCTGGGCGTGCTGGGCGTCGTGCTGGGCGGGCGCATCGGCTATGTGCTTTTCTACAAGCCGCTCGAGTACCTGGCGCAGCCGCTCAAGGTGTTCGCCGTCTGGGAGGGTGGCATGAGCTTCCATGGTGGCATGCTCGGCGTGCTGCTCGCGATGGCCTGGTTCGCCCACAGTCGCCGCCGCTCCTGGCTGGAGGTGACCGACTTCATCGCGCCCTGCGTGCCAACCGGGCTCGCGGCAGGCCGCATCGGCAACTTCATCAACGGCGAGCTCTGGGGCCGGGTGGCGGACCCCAGCCTGCCCTGGGCCATGGTGTTCCGCGGCGCCGGCGATCTGCCGCGCCACCCCTCGCAGCTCTACCAGTTCGCGCTCGAGGGCCTGCTGCTGTTCGCGCTGCTCTGGCTCTATGCGCGCCGGCCGCGCCGAACTGGCGAGGTCTCGGCCTTCTTCCTGGTGGGCTACGGCAGCATGCGCTTCGCCGCCGAGTATTTCCGCGAGCCCGATGCCCATCTGGGACTGCTGGGCCTGGGCCTGAGCATGGGGCAGTGGCTCTCGCTGCCGATGATCCTGGCCGGTGGCCTGCTCTGGCTCAGGGCCCGGCGTCGGCCCACAGCCTGAGCCCTGGAAAAAGCCGAAATGGACCAGAACCTCTACACCCATCTGCGTGCAGCCTTTCCGTCCGACCTCGATCGGGTCGCGATCGAAGCCTGGCCCAGTGACGGCAGTCCCCGCCGCTACAGCTGGCTTGAGCTGGAGCAGGGCAGCGCCCGCATCGCCAACCTGCTCGCCAGCCTGGATCTGCCCGCCGGCTCGCGCATCGCGGTCCAGGTCGAGAAGTCGGTCGAGGCCGTCATGCTCTACCTCGCGGCCCTGCGCGCGGGGCTGGTCTTCCTGCCGCTGAACCTGGCGTACCAGCCCGAGGAGATGGCCTACTTCATCGGCGACGCCGAGCCAGCGGTCGTGGTCTGCGCGCCTGCCCACTTCGGCTGGCTCAGCAAGCTGGCCTTCCAGCGAGGCGCGCGCCATGTCTACACGCTGGGCGAGGACGGCAGCGGCAGTCTGATGGAACGTGCCTCGCATTGCAGCGAGCTGCAGCAGCCGGTGCCGCGGTCGGCCTGTGACCTCGCCGCCATCCTGTACACCAGCGGAACCACCGGTCGCAGCAAGGGGGCCATGCTCAGCCATGGCAACCTGCTCAGCAATGCACAGGTGCTCAAGGACTACTGGGGCTGGCAGCCGGACGATGTGCTGATCCACGCGCTGCCGATCTTCCATGCGCACGGACTGTTCGTCGCCCTGCACGGCGCGCTGCTCAACGGCAGCCCCATGCTCTGGCTGTCCCGCTTCGAGCCCGCGCGGGTGGTCGAGCTCTTGCCTCGGGCGACCGTCTTCATGGGCGTGCCCACGCTCTATGTCCGCCTGCTGGCCGAGCCGGGCCTGACGCGCGAGGCGGTTGCCCGCATGAGGCTGTTCATCTCGGGCTCTGCGCCGCTGCTGATCGAGACCTTCCGGGCCTGGCAGCAGCGCACTGGCCACACCATCCTGGAGCGCTACGGCATGAGCGAGACCGTGATGCTGACGTCCAATCCCTATGCTCCCGATCCGCGCCATGGGGGCCAGGCCGAGCGGCGCGGCGGCACGGTCGGCTTTCCGCTGCCGGGCGTGGAGCTGCGCATCGTCGGCGAGGATGGCGTTACGGTCGTTGGCGAGGCCATCGGCTCGGTCCAGGTGCGAGGCCCCAACGTGTTCGCCGGCTACTGGCGCATGCCCGAGAAGACGCGCGAGGAATTCACCGTGGACGGCTGGTTCCGGACCGGGGACGTCGGCCTGCAGGATTCGCGAGGCTATGTCACGCTGGTGGGGCGCAGCAAGGATCTGATCATCAGCGGCGGCTACAACGTCTACCCGGCCGAGGTCGAGGGCTGCCTCAACGAGCTCCCCGGCGTCGAGGAGAGTGCCGTCATCGGCGTGCCGCATCCCGACTTCGGCGAGGTGGGCGTGGCGATGGTCGTGGCGCGCAAAGGGCATCAGCCCGATCCGGCCCGGCTGATCGAAGCGCTCAAGGGCAGGCTGGCCAACTACAAGATCCCGAAGCGCTGCTTCATCCTGGCCGAGCTGCCGCGCAACGCGATGGGCAAGGTGCAGAAGAAGCTGCTGCGCGAGCAGCACGGCTCGCTGTTCGGCTGAGGCTGCGCCAGCCTCGGGGCCGCGCCTCAGCGCAGCA
>JBDLTM010000050.1:0-11829 GCA_039805805.1 Pseudomonadota bacterium
CGGTGTCGGCTTCGCCGCCCTGTCCCAGTTCAACATCTGCGCGCTCGACTTCGACAACTGCATCACCGACGGCAAGATCCACCCCCAGGTCGAGGCGCTGCTGGGCGACTCGTATGCCGAGTTCTCACCGAGCGGCCAGGGCATCCGGGTGTTCTTCAAAGGGGACCTCGGCAACGGCAAGGCGATCCGCAACGTCGACTTCGGCATGGAGTGCTTCAGCACCCGCGGCTTCGTCACCTTCACCGGCAACACGCTCGACATCACCGAGCTCTTGGGCAACACCGACACCATCGCACCCCTGCCCGAGCAGGTGCTCGAGCTGCACGCCGAGCGCTTCGCACGATCCAAAGAACCACTCGAGACCGGCACCAGCGGCGATCCTGCGGGTCTCACCATGGCGCAGCTCGAGGAGTGCCTGGCGGCGCTGCCCACGGATCTGCACTATGACGACTGGGTCATGGTCGGCATGGCGATCCACTGCGAGACGCAAGGCCAGGGCTTTGAGCTCTGGGAGGAGTGGAGCGGCCATAGCAGCAAGTACAGCAACCGCGAGTACAACGAGGAGCGCTGGCGCTCGTTCGGCAAGGGCAACGGCGCCCAGGTGACCGGGCGCAGCCTGGTGAAACTTGCCAACGACTACGGCGCCCGCATCAGCTTGAACGCACCCGCCACGCCCGAGGAGTTCGAGAGCTTGGTCGAGGATGTGAACTCAACTCACACCCCGAACACGCTGCCGCGCTTTCATTTTGAGCCCGTGCACACGTTCAGCAGCACCCGGGCGATGCCTTGGATCATCAAGGGCGTGCTGCCCAAGGCGGGCCTGGGCGTGGTCTACGGCGCCTCGGGCTCGGGCAAGTCCTTTGCCGTGCTCGACATGGGCATGGCAATCGCCCGCGGTGTCGAGTGGCGCGGCAAGCGCGTGCGCCAGGGGCGGGTGGCCTACATCGCCGCCGAGGGCGCCGACGGTTTCAGGAAGCGCCTGGCGGCCTACGCCATGCACAACCAGGTCGACCTGGCCGAAGTGCCGATGACGGTGCTCAACGCCGCGCCCAACCTGCTCGAGAAGCAGGACGCGGTCGACGTCGCCAAGGGCATTCGCGCCAGCGGGGGCGCCGACCTGATCGTGGTCGACACCTTTGCCCAGACCACACCAGGGGCCAACGAGAACGCCGGCGAGGACGTGGGCAAGGCCCTGGGCTACTGCAAGCGCATCCACGAGGTCACCGGCGCCATGGTGCTGCTGATCCACCACAGCGGCAAGGACGCCACCAAGGGCGCCCGGGGCTGGTCAGGCCTGCGCGCTGCGGCCGACGCTGAGATCGAGGTGGTGCGCGAGGCCACGGGCCGCTACCTGCGCCTGACCAAGAGCAAGGACGGCGAGGACGGCCTCGAGTGGGGTTTTGATCTCGAGGTGGTCCAGGTTGACGTCGACGAGGACATGGACCCCATCACCAGCTGCGTGGTGATCGAGGCACAGATGCCCGTCGTGGGGGCGGGTGCCCTGCGCAAGTTGGGCCCGGTCGAGAAGGTCGTCAACGAGGTGATCCAGGAGTTCGCGGTCGCGCAGACCGAGGGCATCGAGGTCGGCCCGGTGCTGGCCGAGGCGGTCAAACGCATCGAGCCGCCGGCCGATGGCAAACGAGATACCCGCAAACAACGAGCACGCCGAGCGCTTGAAGCGCTGTGCGCTGGGGATGATGCCCCGTACTGGCTGGCCGACGATGGCTGCATCGCTGTTTGCTGAAAGGGAAGACGATGAGCATTGAAACAATGAAGCAGGAGCCAGTGGCGTGGGTAGAGCGTTGGTATGGCTCTGGCCCAGATCGCGGTTGGTGGGTATGGGAAGCCGGGTTAACACACGGCAACGCTATCGCCTACATCGGAGAAAGCGACCATGCTGAGCAGCTGGCAAGCCTGATCGTAGAAAAGCACAACGCCGCCATTCACACCCCACCAGCAGCGCCTGTGCAGGCGGCTCCAATGCAGCCCATAGTCGAAGACTCCCACGGCGTGCTGCGTTTCAAGGAAAACAAGCTGGTCAGCACCCTGTACGCCCACGGCGTGGCGACCGGCCTGGGGCTCAATGAATTGCATTGCATGCCCTTCACCGACGAGGATCGCCGGCAATTTGCACAGCTCATTGGGTACAGCGTGGACGGTTACGGGACCCTCAGTTACGTGGATGACGAGGCTTGCGATCTGGCAGACGAAGCGGCGCGCGCTATCTGGGAGCAGCAATGAACGCGCAACATTTTGCGCACTCGACGCGTGCAACGTGCAACACGACTGCAACGTTGCACCGTGTTGCCGTGTTGCGAAGATTCAAAAAGTGCAACGCAACGCAACGTGTGTCTAAGGACACGTTGCAGTGTTGCATTGAATCGGGGGGTTGTTGCGTGCTGAACGTGCAGACTTTTACTCATTCAATCCTGGAACAACGAGGACACCGCGAACGCGCAAAACTTTGCAGAAAGGGCCTGGTCATGCAGAAAACCATCGCACTCAACGAGAACGGCCGGCGCATCGGCGAGAGCCATCCGCGGGCCAAGCTCCTGGACCACGAGGTCGACCAGGTCCTGGCCTTGCTGGAGGCTGGGCTCAGCTACGCCGAGGTGGCGCTCAAGTTCGACGTGTCGAAGTCCTGCGTGGCACACATCGCCACCGGCCGGCGCCGTGGGCAGGCCGTGGAGCGCACCGTGCGCGTGTCCGTCAAGTGATAGCAGAGCGCTAAATTCAGACCATGAGCAGCAAACCCTTCGACTGGAAACCCGCCTACCTGGCCGCACTGCGCCAGGTGCCGGTGATCAAGCATGCCTGCGAGGCGGCGGGCATCGACCGCACCACAGCCTGGCGAGCCCGCGAGGCCGACGAGGAGTTCGCCAAGGCCGAGCAGGAGGCCATGGAGGAGGGCATCGACCGGGCCGAGGCCGAGGCCTTCAGGCGCGGCGTGGTGGGCTTTGAGGAGCCTGTGATCGACAAGGGGCGCCTGGCCTACCGCTACGAGCGCTACGTCGACGACGATGGCGTCGAGCACTACCGCCTGCAGCTCGATGAGCACGGCCAGCCGATCCCGCTCACCGTGCGCAAGCACAGCGACGCGATGCTCGGCCTGTTGCTCAAAGGCCGGCGCAAGAAGGTCTACGCCGACCGCACCGAGTTGACCGGCCCCGAGGGCGGCCCCGTGCAGCAGGTGGATGAGACGGCCAAGGCGGCGCGCGTGGCGCAGCTGCTGGCGCTGGCACAGGCGCGCAAGACCGAGGCTGACGAGTTCGGGGATCTCGCATGATGCTGCAGATCCTTGAGCTGCTGCCCGACCTGGTGCTGTACGTGCTGCTGGGCCTGTGGATCGCGCACATCCTCGGCATGTGGGCCAACCTCTTCAAGCGCGACGAATGACCCCCCAACAAGCGCGCGACCTCGAGCGCTACCTGACCCCGGCCGAGCGCGAGGAGCTCGACGCGCTGATCGCTGCCGACCTGGCCGAGCACCGCTGGCGCCCGCTGCCGGGCCCGCAGACCATGGCCTACACCTCCGAGGCCGACGTGATCGGCTTTGGTGGCGCCGCGGGCGGTGGCAAGACCGACCTCGCCATCGGCATGGCGACCACGCAGCACTACCGCACGCAGATCTTCCGCCGCGAGGGTCCGCAACTCAAAGGCATCATTGACCGCCTGGCCGAGATCCTGGGCAGCCGCCAACTGATCAACGGCAACCCGCCCGTGTACCGCGACGATGACGATCGGCAGATCGAGTTCAACTCCATGCCGAACCTGGGCGATGAGACCAAGTACCAGGGCCGGCCCAAGGACCTGCTCGTGATCGACGAGGCGGCCAACTTCCTCGAGCAGCAGGTGCGCTTCGTCAAGGGCTGGGTGCGCACCACCCGACCCGGCCAGCGCACGCGCACGCTCTTGACCTTCAACCCGCCGACCACGGCCGAGGGCCGCTGGGTGATCGACTTCTTCGCGCCCTGGCTCGACAAGAAGCACCCGCTCTACCCCTCGACCCCGGGCCAGCTGCGCTACGTGTACGTCGACCCGGTCACGGGCGACGACGTCTGGGTCCAAGACAACGACCCGCGCCCGTTCGTGTTCGTGGGCAACGATCGGCGCTACGACTTCGACCCGCTCGAGCACCGGCCCGAGGACATCGTGCGCCCCGAGTCGCGCACGTTCATCCCCTCGCGCATCACCGACAACCCGTTCCTGGTGTCGACCGGCTACATGGCGCAGCTGCAAGCACTGCCCGAGCCGCTGCGCAGCCAGATGTTGCTCGGCGACTTCCAGGCCGGCATCGAGGACGATCCCTGGCAGGTGATCCCCACCCGCTGGGTCGAGATCGCCCAGGAGCGCTGGCGCGAGCGCGCACGCAAGGGCGAGCTCATGTCCATGGGCGTCGACGTGGCCCGCGGGGGCAAGGACCAGACGGTCATCTCCAACCGCTACAAGAACGACCAGACCGAGCTCTGGTTCGATCGCCTGCACATGCACCCGGGAGCCGAGACGCCGAACGGGCGCAAGGTGGCGGGCTTGGTGATCGGCGAGCACCGCGACCATGCCCCGATCCACATCGACGTGATCGGCGTGGGTGCGAGCCCCTACGACGTCCTGGCCGAGGCGAGCCAGCCCGTCTACGGCGTGAACGTGAGCGAGAAAGCGACCGCCCGCGACAAGTCCGGGCGCCTGGGGTTCTTCAACCTGCGCAGCCAGCTGTGGTGGCAGATGCGCGAGGATTTAGACCCCGACGCCGACAACGGCATCGCGCTGCCGCCCGATCAGGAACTGCTCAAGGAACTGTGCGCCCCGCGCTGGGAGCTCTCCGGGATGACCATCAAGGTCGAATCCCGCGAGGACATCGTCAAGCGCGTGGGCCGCTCGCCCGACCGCGCGAGCGCGCTGATCCTGGCGCGCATGGACACGCCCAAGGTGCCGGCGCTGCGCTACCTCGACCGCGAGGCCACGCCCGACAGCGCGATGGACTACGACCCCTACGCCCGGATCTGAGCGCCCGGGGTGTCCGTGTTGCTGGGGGTGCGCAGCACAATGCCCCGCAACTCACAGGAGTTTTTCCCCATGTGCATGTCCAGCCCAAACATCCCGGCGCCTCCGCCACCCCCTCAAGAAGTCAAGCAGCCTGACAGCGCTGCCCTGACCGACAAGGCTCGTCGCAACCGCGCCGGCATGGCCGGTGGCTCCCTGCTGACCGGTCCGTCGGGCATCGCCTCGGGCGCGCTCACCACCGGCAAGACCAGTCTGCTCGGCCAGTGATGGACGACAAGCCGATCAACCAACGGCAGCGCATCCTCTCGCGCAAGAGCGCGCTGTGGACCGAGCGCTCGAGCTGGATCACTCACTGGCGCGAGATCAGTGACTACCAGCAGCCGCGCGCCGGGCGCTTTGTCGTCACCGATCGCAACCGTGGCGACAAGCGCGCCAACCACATCCTGGACAACACCGCCGTGTTCGGCGCCCGCACGCTGGCCGCTGGCCTGATGTCGGGTGTGACGAGCCCGGCCCGCCCCTGGTTCCGTCTCGAGATCCAGGACAAGGACCTGATGGAGATGGGCGCGGTCAAGACCTGGCTGCACGACAGCGCCACGCTGCTGCGCGCCATCTTCGCGAGCTCCAACACCTACCGCAGTTTGCACACGATCTACGAGGAACTGGGCCTCTTTGGCACCGGCTGCTCGATCGTGCTGCCCGACTTCGACAACGTGATCCACCACTACCCGCTGACGGTGGGCGAGTACGCGCTCGCGACCAACAGCAAGGGCGAGGTCGACACGGTGTGCCGCGAGTTCCAGCTGACGGTGGCGCAGATGGTCGAGCAGTTCGGCAAAGACAACTGCAGCCAGACCGTGCGCGACCTGTGGAACCGGGGCAACTACGACGCCTGGGTCGACGTGATCCACCTGGTCGAGCCACGCAAGAACCGCGACGTCGGCAAGCGCGACGGCAAGAACATGCGCTTTGCCTCGATCTACCTGGAGCCCGGCAAGGACCAGGCCGACCGCTTTCTGTCCGAGTCCGGGTTCAACCGCTTCCCGGCCCTGGCCCCGCGTTGGGTGGTGACCGGCAACGACGTCTACGGCACCAGCCCCGGCATGGAGTGCCTGGGCGATGTCAAGCAGCTGCAGCACCAGCAACTGCGCAAGGGCCAGGCGATCGACTACCAGGTCAACCCACCGCTGCAGGTGCCGACCAAGTACAAGGAAGCCAGCAAGGCCCGCCTGCCCGGCGGCGTGTTCTACGTCGACAGCCTGGGCCAGGGGCAGGGCGTGCGCTCGGCCTTTGACGTCAACCTGAACCTGCAGCACCTGATGCTCGACATTCAGGACGTGCGCGAGCGCATCCGCCAGGCCTACTACGCCGACCTGTTCCTGATGCTGGCGAACGACAACCGCTCCGGGATCACCGCGACCGAAGTCGCCGAGCGCCACGAGGAAAAGCTCCTGATGCTGGGCCCCGTGCTCGAGCGTCTGCACAACGAGCTGCTGTCCCCGCTGATCGACATCGCGTTCGACTACGCCAACCGCGCCGGCATCCTGCCGCCACCCCCGCCCGAGCTCGAGGGCATGGACCTGAACGTCGAGTTCATCTCCGTACTGGCCCAGGCCCAGCGCGCGGTGGCGACCCAAGGCATGGACCGCCTGCTCGGCACCGTGAGCCAGATGGCCGCGGTCAAGCCCGACGTGCTCGACAAGCTCGACTTCGACCAGATCGTCGACAACTACGGCGACGCCTACGGGGTCGACCCCAAGATCATCGTGCCCGATGACCAGGTCGCAGCGCTGCGCCAGCAGCGTGCTGCCGCCATGCAGGCGCAGCAGGCCGCGGCCACCGCCCCGCAGGTGGTGGAGTCGGCGAAGACCGCAAGCGAGATCGACACCGGCAACCTGCAGGACGTGATGAACGGCCTCATGGGCTACAACACGCCGAGCCCGGCCATGACTGGAGTTTGAGATGCAACTGATCGACATGAAGAACACGGTCAAGACCAAGGACTCGAGCCTGGTCTCGCCGATTGAGCAGGACGAGTACCCCTACGGCTTGCGCATCCGCCTCGACAACGACACGCTCAAGAAGCTCGGCATCACCGAGCTGCCCGCGATCGACAGCGAGCACAAGCTCGTGGCCCTGGTCTGCGTGGTGGGCTTGAGCATGAACGAGAGCGCCGGCGAGGGTGAACCCTACCGCTCGATCGAACTGCAAATCGAGCAGATGGCGCTGGCGCCGGCCAAGGAAGAGGGCGAGCGCAAGGACCCGGCCAAGGCCATGTACCCGAGCATGCTCGGCTGACGCATGAAGCTGCGCCACGGCACCCCGTTCGTCTATGACGACACCGGCGACATCGCCGGCCTGCGCGATCCCGACGGTAGCGAGCTCTACCTGGTGCCGCGCCTCGGGGTGTTCTTTGCCACCAACAACCAGACCGACGGCTCGGGCGCCGTGCCGATGCAGTTCGGCACCACGGCCCTGAGCCAGGGTGTGAGCCTGCGCAGCGCGACCCAGATCCAGGTCGACCGCGATGCACTCTACGAGTGGCAGCTGTCGGTGCACCTCCACAACTCCGACAGCCAGGCGCACCGCTTCGAGCTGTGGGGCCGGGTGAACGGGGCCGACATCGCCAACAGCCGCTTCATCTACAGCGTGCCCTCGAGCCACGGCGGCGACCCCGGCGCGCTGATCCCGTCGCAGAATTTCTGGCTGGCGCTCAAGGCCGGCGACTACGTCGAGATCCTTTGGGAGACCGACGACGCCGCGGTCACGATCGCCTACCACGCGGCCGAAACCGGCAAGCCCGTCTCGCCCTCCTTGTTGCTCACGGTCAAAGAAATCGCGCCGCTCAAACCCTGAGCGTATCCGTGAGCTAAACGCCGCGCACTAGGATGCGCGCGTGGCTACCTACGAAGATCCAACAGACCTGAAGCGCCAGGAGCGCGACGCCGAAGCCGACGAGGCAGTGGTGCGCGAACGCCGACGCAAAGAACTGGAGGACCTCCGCTGGTTGCTCGGTCACCCCCAAGGGCGCCGCATCGCGATGCGACTCCTGGAAGAGGCGGGCGTGTATCGCAGCTCCTTCAACCATAGCGGCAGCGTTATGGCATTCAACGAAGGCAAGCGACACATCGGCCTGTTTCTTACCGCGGAGTTCCTCGAAGCAGCCCCCGACGGGTTCATGAAAGTGCTCAAAGAGTACGGAAAGACCAAAGATGAGTGATACCAACGCGGGAGCCGGCACACCTTCCAACGACGCCGGGGAACCGACCAACACTGATAGCAACGCTGCACCCGCAGCGGGCAGCGCAGCACCGGCCTCGGCCGACCCTGCTGCCGGCTCGCCGGACCCAAAACCCACGGAACCCGTGGTGCCCGAGTCCTACGAACTGAAAATGCCCGACGGGGTGGAACTCGACTCGGCAGCCGCCGAAGAGTTCACCGCAATCGCCAAGGAGCTCAAGCTCGACCAGGCCGCGGCGCAAAAGCTGGCTGACATCGGCGCCAAGATGGCGACCCGTCAGGCACAAGCGCACGCCCAGCTCGTTGAGACTTGGACCGAGCAGGTCAAAACCGACAAGGACATTGGCGGTGACAAGCTCGAAGAGAACCTTGGGGTCGCACGCAAAGCGATCGACACCTTCGGCTCACCCGAGTTGAAGGCGCTGCTCAACAGCACCGGGCTGGGCAACCACCCCGAAGTCGTGAAGCTGGCGTTCAAAGTCGGCAAAGCAATCAGTGAAGACCGATTCGTGGGCGGCGCGCCGAAAAGCAACGCCAACTCCGACCCGGCCAAAAAACTGTTTCCCAACATGAACTGAAAGGCAAACCATGACTGCTCTCGCTGCAAACAACCCGACGCTCCTCGACGTCGCCAAGCGCCTCGACCCCGATGGCAAGATTGCCTCGATCGTCGAGATCCTGAACGCCACCAACCCCGTGCTGGACGACCTGGCTATGGTCGAGGGCAACCTGCCGACCGGCCACCGCACGACCATCCGCACCGGTCTGCCTGCACCTACCTGGCGCAAGCTGTACGGCGGCGTGCAGCCCACCAAGTCGACCACCGTGCAGGTGACCGACTCGGCCGGCATGCTCGAAGCCTACGCTGAAGTCGACAAGGCCCTGGCCGACCTGAACGGCAACACCGCCGCCTTCCGCCTGTCCGAAGACGCTGCCCACATCGAGGGCATGGGTCAGGAGATGGCCTCCACGCTGTTCTACGGCAACGAAGGCAGCGAACCCGAAGCCTTCACCGGCCTGGCTCCACGCTACAACGTGAAGTCTGCCGAAAACGGCGACAACATCATCGACGCCGGCGGCTCTGGCTCCGACAACACCTCCATCTGGCTGTGCGTGTGGGGCAACCAGACCGGCCACGGCATCTACCCGAAGGGCTCGCTCGGCGGTCTGCAGATGACCGACAAGGGCCAGGTGACCGTCGAGAACGTCGACGGCAACGGCGGCCGCATGGAAGCCTACCGCACCCACTACCGCTGGGACTGCGGCTTGACCATCCGTGACTGGCGCTATTTCGTGCGCATCGCCAACGTCGACGTCTCCGACCTCGACACGATCGCCAACACGAAGAACATCATCAACTGGATGATCCAGGCCTCCGAGCGTATCCCCGAGCTGGGCAAGGGCCGCGCCGCGTTCTACATGAACCGCCGCATCCGCGAGAAGCTGCGCTTGGGCATCCTGGAGAAGGTCTCCACCAACCTGACCTGGGAAACCGTGGCCGGCGAGCGCGTGATGACGTTCGACGACATCCCCGTCCGCCGCACCGACGCCTTGGTCAACACCGAGTCCCGCGTGGTCTAAACCGCAGATCTCTGAACACTGAAAGGAAACCATCATGATTCTCGACAAGCGCAATGAGTTCTGCGATGCCACCGCGCTGAACACCGGCGGCGCCGGCACCTACCTGGTCGGCGACCAGATCGACCTGGGCGCTGCCCGCGATGTGGGCAACGGCGAACCCGTGTACCTGGTGATCACCGTCGACACGCTGCCCACCTCGGGCGGCTCGGCCACGGCCCAGTTCCAGCTGGCCTCGGACGCCTCGGCTTCGATCGCCACCGACGGCAGCGCCTCCGTGCACCTGGAGACCAAAGCCTTCACCATCGCTCAGATGGCTGCCGGCACGGTCCTGGCCGCGATCGCACTGCCCATGGAAGGTGTCGCCTACGAGCGCTACCTGGGCATCCTGCAGGTCACCGGCACCGCAGCCTTCACCGGCGGCAAGATCAACGCCTTCCTGACCCACGACGTGGCGAAGTGGAAGAGCTACGACGCCCCGTTCCAGGCTTGATGAGGTGACCACATGAAGGTGACTGCCATCAGCCCGGCCTTCCACAACGGCGCCCGCGTTCGCGTGGGTGACGTGGTGGAGGTGCCCGACGGGTTCAAAGCCTCCTGGGCAACCGCTTCCGACGCTGTCAAAGCCCCGGCCAAACCGGCCAAGGCTGCGAAGTCGGAGCCGCGCGCCCTGTCGCAGGCGGGCAAGGAAGAGACCAAGAGCTTCATCCAAGCCCACAGCGATAAGGCCGACCTGGCCTGATCGGCAGTCCCTGACTGCACTAAAGGGCACCCGCACAACGGGTGCCCTTTTTCGTTGCGTGTCCGTGGCCGAAGACGTGCCCCCTACACTCGATGCCACTGGAGAATCCCCATGGCCTCTGACGTCCAAATTTGCAACATGGCCCTGAGCCACATCGGCTCCGAGGCCCGTGTCTCCTCGATCAGCCCGCCCGACGGCAGTGTCGAGGCCGGCCACTGCGCGACCTTCTACCACGTTGCGCGCACCGAGATGCTCGAGCCCGGCAACTGGGCCTTCACCCTGAAACGCGTGGCGCTGGCGCAAGTGACCAACCCCAGCACCGCCTGGGCCTACGCCTACGCCAAGCCCTCCAACTGCCTGCGCGCGCTGCGCATCCTGCGCCCCTCGATCAGCGTGACCGTGTTCAACCAGGACCAGGTCGACGCCCACATCGACGATCGCGACACCGCCCAGTTCGACGTCGAGGGCGAGGTGATCCTCTGCAACGAGCCCGACGCGGTGCTGGTCTACGTGCAGGACGTCACCGACTCGACCAAGTTCCCGGGCTCGTTCACAAGCGCGTTCTCCTACCTGCTGAGCTCCTACCTGGCAGGCCCGATCTTGAAGGGCAACGAGGGCGTGCGCGTCGGTGATGCCATGCGCCAGCGCGCCTTGAGCCTGGCCGATGTGTCCGCCACCGCGAGCGCCAACGCTTCGAACGCGGAGACCAGCACCTCCAACCCCTCGATCGTCGCGGTCCGCGCATGAGCACCAAGTTCCTGCTCCGCTCGTTCGCCGGCGGCGAGATCACCCCCGAGCTCGCCGGGCGCCTGGACCTGGTCAAGTACCAGACGGGCCTCGCGCTCGCCCGCAACTTCATCACGCTGCCGCACGGGCCCGCCGCGCGCCGTCCGGGCTTTGAGTTCATCAACGAGGCCAAGGACTCCACCCAGGCCGTGCGCCTGATCCCGTTCGCGTTCAGCGCCAGCCAGACCGCGGTGCTCGAGTTCGGCCACCAGTACATCCGCTTCCACATCGACGGCGGCACGCTGCTCGAGGCCACCAAGGCGATCGCCTCTATCGCAGGCTCGACCGTCAACACCACGGGCGCGCACGGCTACTCGACCGGCGACTGGGTCTACATCGGCAGCCGCTACCACAAGATCACCGTGGTCGACGCCGACACGTTCACCACCACCGACCTGTGGGGCACGGCCACCACCGCCTCGGGCACCACCGCGGCGCGCGTCTACACGATCGCAAGCCCCTACGCCGCGGCGGATCTGTTCG
>JBDLTM010000051.1:0-11797 GCA_039805805.1 Pseudomonadota bacterium
CGCGGTCTGCACCAGTGCGTTGTTGGCGTAGATGCCGACCGTCGAGCCGATGGCGCCGACGAGCACGATGTCGGTGACGGCGCCGGGTGTCACATCGACGCGGAATGAGCTGCTGGCCGTGGTCGCCGTGCCCGGCGAGTCGTCGAACAGCGCCCAGCGGTTCGTCGGCCCGATGCGCAGCCAGGCCGAGGCGTCGGCGGCCGGATCCTTGTTGAGGTTGCTGGCGATCAGCGACTCATAGACCGCATTGGATCGGATGACCCGGGCCGCCAGCGTGTAGGCGGTGGTCGACACCCAGGTCGGGTGCTCGGTCTCGGCGATGGTCGAGCTGACGAAGTTGGCGGCCGTGACCGGCTGAGGGATCAGGACTTGCATGGTCAGGCGGTGGTCAGGCCCTTGATGGAGATGGAGCCGACCGCCTTCTGGCCCTTCTTGGCCAGGCTCGCCTCGTCGAACCAGCCGTAGACGACGGTGCTGGCCTTGGCGTCATCGCCGACCCAGAACAGCGCCTTCGCGCGCAGGGCCGCCAGGATCGTCATCACCTGCGACATCGAGCCGATCGGCATGGTCAGCGGGAACTTCGCGCGCCGGCTGTAGCCGCGGCGGATCAGCTCCAGCGTGCCGTACTCGTCGAACGCGGCGGTGCTGTAGTCCTGAATCCCCAGGGACACCCCATAGGCCGTGTCACCGATGCTGGTCAGCGCACCCAGCGCGATCGTCCCGATGCGCACGGTGCCGGTGCCGGTCAGGGCCACGGTGTAGGTGCCAGCTGCGCCACCCAGGCCGGCGAACCGCACCGTCGCCCCCTCGCCGGCGATCGTCTCGGCCGGCACCGCCTGCGACACCTGCGCGCCGCCCGGCTTGGTGATGGTCACGGTCGAGCCGGCGACGCCCATCAGAATCACGTCGTTGACGGCACCGAGCGCGAGCTGCACGGTGATGCTGCTGGCCGCGCTGGTGCGGGTGCTCGGGCTGTCGTCGAACATGGACCACCTGTTCGTGGCGCCCACGTCCAGCCAGTTGGCCGGGTCGGTCTCCGGCGCGGCGGCGGTCGTGCCCGGGATGAGGCGCTCCCAGATCCGGTGATTGCGGATGCACCGCGCGCCCAGGGCGTAGGCAGTGACGGCCGACCATGCCGCGTGGTCGTTCTCCGCCACGCTCGACGAGGTGAGCACGGCGTCGGTGATGTCGTAGGGCACGAGGAGCTTCACGGCCTCAACCCGCCATCCGCTCTTTCAGTGCGTAGCCCATGAGCGGCCAGACCTTCGCCATGGCGTTTTCGCGGGCGATGCGCCGGCCGATCTCGGCGTTGAAGTTCTCGGGCGATGCGCAGGCGCTCTCGCCGGTGACGGTGAAACCGTTCTTCAGCACCAGCACGCAGAAGGTCAGCAGTTCCAGTGGGTGTGTGTTCCCGAGCTTCCCATCAACAGGGGCTCGGGTGAGCGTCTCACTCGCGTCTGCGCGCGCGCCATCCGAAGCCCGGAAGTAGTGCTCGCTGGCGATGTTGGCCTGCACGTCGGCCGGCGTGACGCGCGGCGCGACGTTGGCGCCGGCTGCGACGATGGCGGCTTCGATGATCTGGTCGGGATTGGTCATGCGGGTCCCTATTGAGTCTGGCGATCAGGCGGTTGCCCGGGTTGCGATGGCGTCGCCATCGGGGGTGACGCGCTCGAGCACGCGGGCGGTGCGTGCGGTCGAGTCGGCGACGGCCAGCCCGATCGACTGCTGCTGCTCGGTCAGCGCGGCGATGCGCCGACCCACCTCGGCCAGCTCGGAGCGCAGCGCCTCGATGTCCGCCGGCTGCAGCGTGGTCGCCGCCTGGGCCGCCGGCTGGGTGCTGGTGGCCTCGGTGGTGGCGGTCTGCACCGCCACGGTGGCCGCCGTCTCTGCGGTCTGGGTGGTCTCGGTGGCGGTCGCCGTGGTCGTGGTCTTGCCGCGCGACAGCGCCAGGGTCTGCTCGAGGCTCGCGGCCACGGCCGCCTGCTCGCGCACCAGCTCTTCGCGGCTGCCGGCGGTCTCGGCGGTCTTGTCCAGCAGCGCGCGCGACAGATCGGGCAGCGCCTCGAGCGCAGCGGCGTCGCCGGCGCGGGCCTGGGCGGTCTTGAGCGCGAACTGCGATTGCAGGCTGGCGGTGGTCGCGGTCTCGTCGCTGATCAGGCCGCGGATGCGCTTGATCTCGTCCTCGAGCGCGCTGCTCGCGTCGGCCACGCTCTCGGCCACCTCGGCGAACGCAGACGACAGCGGCAGCAGGCCGCCCAGCAGGCGCTGACCCGCCTCCGACGTGTCCTTGCTCGCGGACTCGACCAGCGCCTTGAACTGCGCCTTCGTGGCCGGCATCGCCACGCCCAGGCGCTTGAACTCGTCGGCCAGCCGGCCGGTCTTGGCGGCCTGCTGCTCGGTCTCGCTCAGGATGCTCGATTCGTAGTCCGACAGACCGGACGCCAGCTCATCCAGGCCGCCGGCTGCGTCGAGCATGGCGCGCGTCACGTCGGCCGCGCCCAGGCCGACCAGCTCCAGCGAGCGGCGCGCGTCGCGCAGGGTCTTGAAGGTGTCGGCGATGTCCTCCGCGCTGCCGTCGAGCGTCTCGACAATCTCGCTCAGGCCGGCGCGCAGGCCCTCTTCCGACTGAAGAATCGACTCGCGCACGATCTCCGCCGCCGCGTCGCCCTGGGTGTTGGCCACGTCCGCCAGCGCCACAGCGGCCACGCCGAGCCGGCGCAGGCGCCCGCCGGCTTCCTCGACGCCCGCAGAGACGCGGATGGCGGTCTGGTAGTAGCCCTCGCCGACCTTCTGCCATGCGGCGAGGCCAGGCAGGGCGGCCTCGGCGATGCGGTCGGACTCGGCGCCGATCACGGCCGACAGGCGCTCGCCGATCTCCTTGCCGCTCAGGCCCTTGAGGTCGATCTTGCCCAGGTTGACCGTGAAGCCGCGGATGCGGTTCTCGACATCCGCCAGCGGCGCACCCAGCGCACCGGCAGCCCCCGACAGGCTCGAGGCGATGTCACGGAACACCATGCCGAGCTGGCTCTCGGTGGTCGCGTCGGCCTCGGTCGTGGTGGTGCTGGTCTTCGCGCGCCGGAAGGTCTTCTTCTTCGTGACCTCGGCGAAGAACTGCGCATCGAGCGATCCGCTGTCCAGGATCTGCGCCATCGTCTGAGGCCCGGCCTGCAGACCCTGCGAATTGATGGTGGTCTTGGTGCCGAACAGCCCCCCAAGGAAGCTGATCCCGCCGCTCTTGCCTTCGGTGATGCCGGAGACGACGGACGAGAATGCACCGCCGCGCGAGATGAGAGCGCCGACGCCCGCGATGCTGCTCTCGATGTTGCGCAGGCTGGCCAGCATGCCGGCGCTGTGCTCCATCGTGATGCGGTTGACCTTGGTCAGCTCGGTCACGGCGTTGCCCAGGCTCTCGGATTGCGCGTCCTTGTCGCCCAGCACGGTGCCGGTGCCGGTGTTCTTGGGCGCGACGCTGCCGCCGCCCTTGCCGCCGCTCACCGCGAAGCCGAGCGCCGCCATCAGCGCGGTCATCGCGGCGATCCGGACGAATGCGCTATAGGGATCACCCTGCGCCTGACCCGCAACGCCGGCCGCGGCCGCCGCCTGACCTTTTTCCATCGATGCGGCGACCTCGGGGCCGACGCTGGCGACGGAGCTGGCGACGCTCGCCTCGTCACCCGCGACCTTGGCGCCCGTCACCATCGCGATGAGCCCGGTCTTTCGGGCGGCGGTCTGCACCGCCATCGCGATCTCATAGGCCCGGGCCGCCTTCTCCGCGGCGTCGAGGATCTTGTAGCCGGCGGTCTTCTCCTTCAGCAGTCCCTTCGCCGCGCCGGCCACGCTGGCATAGCCGGCGATCTGCGAGCGCAGGTGCTTGGCCTCGATCTGCGAGACCTGTTCAGCCGTCAGGCCCTCGGCCTGCTTGGCCTGGTTGTACAGGCGCTGCTGCTCGTTGAGCTGCTCGAAGCTCTTGACCAGCGCGGACATGCTCTGACTTGCCGCGCCGAAGCCATCGCCGATGTCGATCTTCAGCTCGGCGTTGATGAACTCGTTCGCCGCCTTCTGGCCCGGGGCCTGCCGCTGGTCGCGGGCCTTGTCGCGGGAGAGTTGCGCGATGCGCTCGGCCTGCTGGGCCAGAGAGTCGGCCTCAGCCGCCAGGCCGCTGCCGCGCAGCACGTCGATCTGGGCGCGCAGGCTCACCAGCGCATCCGCCGCGGCGCGCTCGGTGGCGCGGGCGGTGGCCTCGGCCTCGGCGCGGGCGCGCTGCATCGGGTCGGTGATCAGCTGCGCCATGCTGGCGGCGGTTTCGCCCTCGAGGGCGCGCACTCGCTCCACCGCCTGCTGCGTCGATGCCGCCCACTCCTGCATGAGCCGCTGCGACTCTTGCAGATCGCGGGCCTGCTGGCCGGCCAGTGCCACGGTGGGCAGGTCGGCGCGCTGGTCGCGCACGCGGTTGCGCTGGGCGCCCAGGTCGGTCAGCGTGGCCTGCTGCGTCACGCCGTCGGCCGCGTCCTTGACCTTGCGCCCCTTCTCGATCTCGATCCGGCGATTGATCAGCGCCTCTTCCTGGTCGAGCCGGCGGCGCTTGATGTCGATCTGCTGGGTCTCGTAGGCGTCGAGGGACAGCAGCCCCCGGGCGCGCTGCGACTCGAGCTGCTGCTGCTCCAGGTCCAGCAGGCGCATCAGCGATTCGCTCGCCGCCTTGGCCTCGGCCTCGGCCAGCCGGCGCTGAGCCTCGGGCATGGCGTCGGGCTTGGCGGTCTGGGGCTTGGTCGCGTACTTGTCGCGGATGAACTTCTCGTCTCGGGCCTGATCTGCGGTGCTCACGGCCTGGCCGGCGGCGGCAGCGGCGGCGACGTTGCGTCGGTATTCGGCCAGCTCCTTGTTCAGCGCGCCGACCTTGTCGCTCTGGCCCTGCAGCCGGTCGAGGTAGTCGCGCGCGGCCACGCCGTCAGCGTTGACCTTGGCGTCGCTGGCGGCTTTGTCTGCCGCCGCAGTCTGCGCTTTGCGTTGAGCCACGAGGGCGGCAGCCTCCGCCTCGGCCTCAGCCAGGTCGGCGCGCGCCTGCTCAAGCCCTCCGCCGACAGACTCGCCAAACAGGCCCTTCGGCCCGCCGCTGGCGACAAGCCTCCGTTGCTCCAGAACGCGCTTCTGTGCGTCGGCGATCTTCTTCTCGAGCGAGTCGGGGCGCCCGATGTCGAGCATCGCATCCCAGGCTTCGGACGCCGCATCCTTGATGCCCTTCCACGCCCGCTCGAGCAGGCCGACGTTCTCGGCGGCCGACTTGGCGCGCGACTCGAGCGCAGCGGCATAGGCGTTCTGGGCGAGCGCCGCGGCCTCGGCGGTGCGCCCCTGGTCCTGCAGCGCCTTGATCTCGGCATAGGTGGCGGCCGTCAGGAAATTGAGGCCGTCGTTCAGCTTCTTGACGGCATCGACCGGCGATCGCCCGAGTTCGGCGAACTTGGCGACTGTCTGCTCGGCCTCGATGCCGAGATTGCGCTCGGCAAGGATGGCGGCGGTGGCGAACTGCTGGATGCCGTCCGCGCCCACCTTGCCGGAGCTGACCAGCATGCCGATCACCTCGGCCGCCTTGCCCTGGGTGCCGGCCACCTGGTCGATGGCCGCGGCCATGCCCATCAGGTCGTCGATGGTCTGGCCGGAGGCGCCGCCGGTCGTGGCGAGCGCGTTGTTCAGGGCGGCCGCCTCGGCGCGCCCAGACTCGAACGCTGCGAACAGCAGGCCGCCGGCCGCCGCCGCGATCACGAAGGGGTTCGCCATGCCCAGCACATAGCCACCCACCACCCGCGCCATCGCGCCGACACCGCCGAAGGCGTCCTTGAGCTGCCCGCCCTGCTGGATGGCGACCATCCACACCGGCATGCCGGACGCGAGCGACACGGCCACGTCGGTCATCTGCATGGGCAAATTGCGCATGGCCTGGGCGTACTGCTTGGCGGACATGCCGGCCACGCCGTGCGCCTGTTCAAGCGTCTGCATCTCGGCACGCAGCCGTGCCACGCTGGCCTGGGTCGCTTGGTTGGCGACGGCCAGCTCCTGCTCGGAGAGCTTGCCCGACCGCGCCAGCCGGCCATAGGCCGCCGTCACCAGATCAATATCGCGCTGGATCGTGGCGAAGCTGCGCACGCCGATGATGTCGCGCGCCGCGTCGAGCGGGCGGGTGTTCTGCATCCGGCGCAGCGACTCGCCGAGCCGGTCCGCCTCCTGGGCAGCTTCGGCCATCGTGCGGCCGGCACCCTGAGCGGCCGAGCCGGTGCGCCCGAGCGCGCCAGCCGCGCCGGAGGCCGCGCCCGCGGCGCCGGTCAGCGACTGGCCTGCACGGTCAGCGCCGGAGGTGGCGCCGCCCAGGCCGCGCATCGCCTCGGTGGTGCGGTTGATCGCCTCGGCGGTCTTGTTCATCTCCGAGACGGCCTGTTCGGCGTCGGCGGAGAGCCTGAACTTCAGTTCGTCTTGGGTGCTCATCGCTTCTCGTCTCGCTGCTCGGCCCAGGCCTCAAGGGCCGCGCGCTCCATCTCCCGGATCGCCTCGAGGGCCTCGCGCCGCCGAGCCGGCCGGCGGTGCCGCCTGTCGATCAGGGCCAGCACCGCGCCGTAGTCCAGGCCGGTCGCGCCAGCGAATCCGACCCGCCATTGCGTCTGCACCGCGCACCACAGCCGCCACGTCTCGACGCAGTCCGGCCACAGGTGGTAGTCCTCGCGGCCGGCGTCAGGGCGCCGGATCGGGCCGTCGATGCGCAGACCTGCCGCCGCGAAGGCCCGGGCAATCCGGTCCTGCTGCTCGTCGGGCGCTTCGTCCTGGTCATCCCCGGCGGCGAAGCGCCCGCGAGCCATCAGGCCCGCCGCCGTGCTCAGTTTTTTGCCCGGCCCTCGGGCGTGGCGGACACGGCCAGCTTGTCGAGGTAGGCGCCCAGAATCAGGCGCTCCATGCCGACCAGCGACAGCATCACGTCGAGGGCCTCGACGCTGTACTCGGCCGGCTGATCCTGCTCGTCGAGCACCAGCCGCTGACCCGACCAGCCGCGCAGATGCGCCGCCAGGAAGTCGCGCGTGGTGACGGCGCTGCCCTCGGCCAGCACATCGCGGTATTCGGACACGTCGATCCGGTCGGCCGTGATGCGGAACCGCACATCGAGGGGGCGAGGGCCTTCCTCGTTGATGCGGCCGACCACGTCGAAGCCGAGCGTGTTCGAGACGACGAGACGGAATTTCTTCGTCATGCCGGCCCTCACAGCTGCACGAGGCGGAATTCGTCGTTGCCGGCGACCGGCAGGACGCGAGCCTCGAAGGACATCATGCGGATGCCCTCGCGGTTGCCGGGCTTGGCGCTGGTGCGCTGGATGCTCGGCAGGTGCAGCATCAGCTTGTTGCCCGCCGCCGTGCCGATCACGAAGCCCAGGCTGGTGGTGGTGTTGGCCACCATGTCAGCCATCGCGGTGACGGTCTGAGCGGCGGTCAGCTCCAGCTCATAGCTGACCTTGGACTCGCGGCCGTTGACCTCGCCGCCCTCGCGCGACAGCGTCGAGAAGAAGGAGGTCTTGACGCCGAGGTCCAGCTCCAGGCCGGTCGAGCTGATCGCCGTGCCGCCGGTCAGCACGCCCGTGGCGTAGGTGCAGCCCAGGGTGATGTCGGTGACGTTGGCCTTGTTGATCGTCGGCGGCACCTTCCAGGCCGTGAGCGTGGCGCTCGCGTTGGCGGTGGCGGTCGGCGGCACGTAGGAGCCGATGAACTCGAAGGTGAGCTTCGGCACCTCGCCGATCTTGGCCGACAGCTTCGCCGAGCCAACGGCGCCGAAGACCTTGTGCAAGACGTTGCCGTCGTAGAAATAGAACGTCAGCGTCTTGAAGCCAGTCGACACCGGGGTGATCTCGACGCGCGGCGGCGTGGTCAGCGAGGCCTCGGCGCAGGCGCAGCCCAGCAGCAGATCGCTCCACGGGGCGGAGGTGCCGGCGGTGCCGCTGCCTGCCGCTTCGCAGGTGAAACTGATCTTGCTGTAGTAGGTGCCGAGCAGCGCCGCGGAGGCGCCGAGCCACGGCATCGACAAGTTCCGCTCGATCAGGTTGGCCTCGATCGGGGTGATCTCGACATCGCCAACCTGAAGCACCGCGTCAGCAGCGCCGGTCGGCGTGGCGTCGGTTCCCGGCGTTGTCTCGACTTTGGCGAGCAGCAAAGCGTCTTTGATGTAACGCGGCATCAGTTTTCCTTCGCCGCGGCGGCCGCGGCATCAGGCAGCACGCGCTCGACCCAGGCGCCGGACTCGGCGTCCCAGGTCCAGGCGCCGCCGCCAGGAATCGGGGTGTTCTCGGGGGTGCGGCCGTGCTCGGCAGGCTTCTTGGGGGCGGTCACTCGACCAGCTCCCAGCCGGCGGCGGCCATGACCTCGACGGAGCCGGACGGCTGGTGCACCTGCGCGTAGCGCGTGGCGCCGTCCTCGTCGCGCAGCGACATCCAGACGCAGCCCTCGGCCAGCTCGTCGGCCGGCACGGTGGCCGCGGCAGAGGCCGCCGCAGGCTTGGTGGTGCGTGCGGTGGCCATGCGTCAGCCCGCCAGGATCGCGACGTGCTCGGGCTGCACGACCTTGAAGCCCCAGGCCAGGTGCAGCTCCCACTTGATCTGGCCATACTGGGCGATCTGCACCAGCAGGTAGGTCATGCCGCTCGTGTCCGAGATCGGCAGCATCGTCATCGTGGGGTTCTCCGGCATCAGCGGCGGGCGCATGACGCCCACGACGGCGTTGCGCTCGAAGCCGACGTTGGCCACGTAGTTGTTGCCCACGGTGGCCGCGACGCCCGACGCCAGCGCGGCACGCAGGCCGGGGCGGTTCAGGGTCAGCGAGCCCGGCGCCGACAGGCCGGAGCCCACGACGTAGCGGTTCGTGTCGCCCGCGAACGCCAGGACATCGCCCGGCAGCACGGTGCCGGTGCCGGTGGCCAGCGTCAGGCCGGTGGCGCCGGCGGCGGCGGTGCCGCTGGTGACGTAGCTGGCGCCGGTGCCCTTGACGTGCTGGCGGATGCCGGCCGACTCGGTGATGGCGAAGCCGAACTGGCGCTGCAGCTCACCCGTTCGGCGCTCGATGTCGCTGCCGGCCTGGTAGGCGTTCTGGATCACGCCGAGCTGGCGCAGGTTCAGACCGGCGCTGGTGTCGCACGCGAACTGCAGGTCAGCCAGCGGCGCGCCGTTGTCCTGCAGAACCTTGCGCAGCTGCGCCAGCTCGTTGATGGTCGAGCCGAACGGGGTGGTGCCGGCGGTGCCGATGAAGCGCGAGGCGCCGAGCTTGATCGCCAGCGCGGCGTCGGCCTCGGCCATGTTGCGCAGCGTGCGCATGCCCTGCTTGATGAGCTGGTCGGCCCATTCGGTGTTGGCGCCAGCGTTCTGCAGCGAGCGGATCTGCTCGCTGGTCAGCGTCCACGGCACCTTCTTGGAGGCGGTGATCTGGACCTTGATGCCTTCCGCGTTCAGGTCGGCGCCACCGCTGCCCGAGTCGGAGCCCGGGACGAAGTCCTCGGCGGCCCGGGTCGGCGCCACGGGCACGTCGACGCTGTCGCCGATCGCGACACCCTTGTCGTCGAAGTTGGTGTTGATGGAGCGGATCACGCCGAAGGGCTCGGCGGAAACGGTCTGCGCAGCGCTGTAGAGACGCGGCGCCAGGGCGGTGAGGTTGTTCGGCATTCAGGGGCCTCAGTCGGTGATCTGGTAGCCCGCCGCCATGGTCTCGGCTCGCTGCTTGGGGCGCAGCGCCGAGAACTCGGCCGACGAGATGGACTTCGCGGAACCACCACCGGGGCCGGTCGCCCCCTTGAACCCGCTGCCGCGCTCGACCGGCGCCGCCTCGACGTAGTCGGGGCGGGTCTTGGCGAACCACGCCACGCCGTCATCCAGCGGGACGAGGCGGCCGTCGTCGGTCTTGAAGAGCAGGTCGTCGCCCTCGGTCACGACGCGGGTGCCGATGAGCACCTTCACGTCGTCGGGGTTGCGGAACTTCTGGCCGCTCAGGGCCTTGCCGATCTGCACGTCGCGCAGCAGCTGCACGCGCGCGGCCTCGGCGCTTTCGGCGCGCTTCAGGGCCTCGGCGTGATCGCGCTCGAAGCGCTTCAGGCGCGCCTCGTACTGGCGGCCGGCCTCGGCCATGCCCTTGACGTCCGGCAGCTCCGACAGGTCGCTGTCCGGATCGATGCCCAGGCGCTCGGCCATGGCCTCGATCCGGCGCTGCGCCTGCGTCAGCTTCTCGGTCGTCTCGTTGAGCTTGGTGCGCTGCCCGACGCGGCCGTTGATGGACTCCTGCCGCGCGGCGTCACGCTGCGAGGTCAGCTCATCGAAGGCGGCCTGAATCTGGGCGATGTGGTCATCGGAGAGCGTCGCGCCCTTGATGGCCTGGAGGTCGATCGGCATGGGTTCCGGTGGTGGTGGGTTGGCCTCCGGGCCATCGCGGCCCCTCGGCAAGCGGGCGCCTCTCGCGCCCATGACCACCGCACGGTCTTCCCCTGTTGTGCGGTTTCACCGGACAAAACCGCACAACTGAATTCAACGATCGCTCTATGAGCGAGTTTTCCCAGGTTCGGCGCAAGTTCGCCTTCATCGCCGATGCCCTGGAGGGCTCGGGCGGTTTCGCGCCGAACGTGACTGTCCAGACCGACACCAACGGCGTGACCACCTACAGCCTCACGGGGCTGTGCGAGCTGGTGCGCCACCCACGCGAGCCGGCGAATCGGTACGCGGCGCGTGCGGCGCTGGCCTGCTACGAAAACCACCTGTCGAGCGCGGTCAGCCGATTCGTCGGCTTCCTGATGCGCCGACAGCCCGAGCGCGCCGGGGCGGATGCGGCCATGCCGGCGCTGCTGGCGCAGGACGCCGACATGCAGGGCAACAGCCTCGATGACTTCTGGCGCCACTTCGCGGTCGACGCTGTGGCGCGCGGGTCGATGCTGCTGGTCTTCGATCTGCCGTCCGAGCAGCCGGCCACGGCGGGCGAACAGATCCGCGCCCGCGCCGTGCCCTACATCCGCGCCGCGAAGCCGGAATCGGTGGCCGACTACAGGCTCGATCCCGACACCGGCCTGTTCGCCGACATCTCGCTCGAATCGGTCGAGGAGATCGACGGTAAGCAGCGCACCGCGCGGCGCCGCTACACCCGCGACGGCTGGCAGATCCTGGTGCGCGATGTCAGCGAGGCCGGCCAGCTCGGCGACTGGCGCGTGCACGACGAGGGCGCGCACACGCTCGGCCAGTGCCAAGTGCTCGCGCTGACCGAGGATGGCCGGCCCTTCCCGGTCATCGGCCGGTATGCGCAGGTGGCCGACCTGTCCCGGGGCATCTACAACGTGCGCTCCGAGATCCGCGAGATCCACCGTGCGCGCGGCTTCCCGCTGCTGGCCATGCAGACCCCGCCGGACTCCGACCCGATGGACGCCGGCGCGCTGCAGACCACCATCAGCGTGCACGGCATGCTGACCTACTCGGGCGAGCGGCCGGGCTATCTGTCGCCGGACACCGGGCCGGTCGAGTCGCTGATGGCCGAGGAGGCCGAGATGAAGGAGGCGATCGCCCGCATCACGGACGACGCCGCCATCACGTCAGCCGGGCAGGCGGAGAGCGGCGTGGCGCGCCGGATGCGATTCGACAGCCTGAACGCGAAGATCGCGCTGTTCGCCGGCCAGCTCCGCCGGCTCGAGCAACGCGTCTGGGAGCTGTACGCCCGCGCGACCGGTGCACCGGCCCGCGTCAGCGTGACCTGGCCGACCGACTACAACTTGGCCGACGTGGCGGGCGAGCTGGACATCCTTGCGCTGA
>JBDLTM010000052.1:0-11739 GCA_039805805.1 Pseudomonadota bacterium
CTCTGCAGGATGTACTGGTACTGCGCCTTGCTGGAGCGGCCGCCGAGCTGCAGGTTCTGCACCGGCCGCATGAAGACGCGCAGGCCCGGCACCGCGCGCAAGTCCTTGCGCAGTCCCTCGATCACCAGCTTGGCGGCTACGCGTTCGGCGCGTGGTTTCAGCGTGACGAACATGCGGCCGCTGTTTTGCGCCCCGCTGCCGCCGTTGAACGAGCTCACCCGCAGCACGTTGGGGTCGGCGCGCACGATGGTCGCGGCCTGCTCCTGCAGGCGCAGCATCTCGGCGAACGAGACGTCCTCGGCGGCCTCGGTGCTGACGGTCAGCTGGCCGATGTCCTCCTCGGGGAAGAAGCCCTTCGGGATGACGACGAACAGCCAGGCGGTGGCCGCGAAGGTCGCGAGTGCGAGCAGCAGCACCGACTTGCGCCAGCGCAGCGCCGCGTCCAGGCTGCGCGCATAGGCACCGAGCAGCGCATCGAAGCCGCGCTCGAAGGCGCGCAGCAAGCCGCCGGGCTGGTGATCGGCGCGCTCGTGCCGGATCAGGCGGCTCGCGAGCATCGGCACCAGCGTGAGCGAGGCAAACGCCGACACCAGGATCGAGAGGCCGACCACCACCGCGAATTCGTGGAACAGCAGGCCGATCACGCCCGGCATGAAGAAGATCGGGATGAAGACCGCGACCAGCGAGACCGAGATCGAGATGATGGTGAAGCCGACCTCGCGCGAGCCGCGCAGCGCGGCGTGGAACGGGCTCTCGCCGGCCTCGATGTGGCGCATGATGTTCTCGAGCATCACGATCGCGTCGTCGACCACCAGGCCGACCGCCAGCGTGAGGCCGAGCAGCGAGATGTTGTCCAGGCTGTAGCTCAGGCCCCAGAGCAGGGCGATCGCGCCCATCAGCGAGACCGGCAGCGACAGCGCCGGGATCAGCGTCGCGATCGCGCGGCGCAGGAACAGGAACATCACCAGCACCACCAGCGCGATGGTGCCGGCCAGCGTCAGCGTGACGTCATGCAGCGCCTCGCGCACCGACAGGCTGCGGTCGTTGACCGGCGTCATCTCGACCGATGCCGGCAGCTGCGGCCTGATGCGCGCGAGCTCGGCCTTGACCGAATCGACCACCTTGACCGTGTTGGCGCCGGGCTGGCGCTGGATCGCCAGCGTGATCGAGGGCTCGCCCTGCAGCGTGGCGTAGCTGCGCAAGTTCTCCAGGCTGTCCTCGACCGAGGCGATGTCGCGCAGCCTCACCGGGTTGCCGCCGCGCTGCGCGATGATCAGCTTGGAAAAATCCGCCGCGTCGCGCAGCTGCTGGTTGACCTGCAGCGTCAGCAGCTGGCGCTGGCCCTCGAGCGTGCCGACCGGGGTGTTGACGTTGGCCGCGCGCAAGGCGCTCGCGACTTCGTCGAGGCCGATGTTGCGCGCCGCCAGCGCGTCGGGGCGTACCCTCACGCGCACCGCGTAGCGCTTGGAGCCGTAGATGTTGACCTGGGCCACGCCCTCGACGGTCGACAGCGTGGGCGAGATCAGGTGCTCGGCATAGCCCTGCAGCTCGGTCGGCTCCAGCGACGGCGAGGTCAGCGCGACCAGCAGCACCGGTGCATCGGCCGGGTTGACCTTGCGATAGGACGGCGGACTTGTCATGTCCTGCGGCAGCGAGCGCTGCGCGCGCAAGAGCGCGGCCTGCACGTCGAGCGCTGCGCCGTCGATGTTGCGGCCCTCGACGAATTCGAGCGTCAGCGAGGTGCTGCCCAGCGTGCTGGTCGAGCTGATCTGCGCCAGCCCGGGGATGGTCTGGAACTGCTTTTCCAGCGGCAGCGCGACCGAGGTCGCCATCGTCTCGGGGTTGGCGCCCGGCAGCGAGGCCGACACGCTGATCACCGGCGTGTCGTAGCTGGGCAGCGCCGCGACCGGGATGAACCGGTAGCCCAGCACCCCGGCCAGCAGCACCGCCAGGTTGAGCAGCACCGTCATGACGGGACGGCGGATGAACAGTTCGGACAGGTTCATGGCGCGGCCTTTCCGGGCTTGTCGGCGGCGGCTGGCGCAGTCTCGCCTTCTGCCTTGCCTGTTCCCGCCCGTTTCTCGCCCTTGCCCTGCTCGGGCTTGCGTTCGGTGATCGGCGCGTCAGGCCGCAGGTTCTGGCGGCCGTCGACGATCACCTTGTCGCCGCTCTCGATGCCGCTGACGGCGGCTTGGTCGTCCTGGCTGGCCAGCACCTTGACCGGGCGCTGCACCGCCTTGCCATCCTGGGCCAGGTAGACCACCGGACCGCGGGCAGCCTGGATCACGGCTGGCAGCGGTATGACGACGGCACCGTCGAGCTTTTGCAGCGGCAGCCTGACGCGCACGAAGCTGCCGGGCCAGAGCTTGAGGTCGCGGTTGTCGAAGCGCGCCTTGGCCTTGACGGTGCCGGTCGCTGCGTCGATCGCACTGTCGACGAAATGCAGCTTGCCCGTCAGCGGCTTGTTGGTGCCGGGCAGGCTGGCCTGCACATGGACCGGGCCGGAATCGATCAGCGCCAGCAGTTCGGGCAGCGCGGACTGCGGCAGGCTGAAGGAGACGTCGACCGGGTCCATGCGCGTGACCGTCGCCAGCGTCGTCAGGTTGGCCTGCACCGCGCTGCCGGCGAACACCGGGATGGCGCCGATCCGGCCCGCTCCTGGTGCGCGGACCTCTCCATGCCCAAGCGTCACCTGGGCGGCAGACAGGCTGGCGCGGTCCGCCTGCAGGCTGGCCGATTGCGCATCGACGCTCGCCTGTGCCGTGTCGACTGCGCCACGGGAGACGAAGCCCTGCGCCAGCAGCTCCTGCGCGCGCGCCAGCTGACGGCTGGCATCTGCCAGCTGCGCCTCGGTCCTGGCCAGCTGGGCGCGCAGCCGGGTCGCTTCGGCTTGCTGGCTGCGCGTGTCGAGCGTGAACAGCAGCTCGCCCTCGCGTACCTGCTGTCCTTCCTTGACATGGACGCGCGCGATCAAGCCGGCGATCTGCGGCCTGACCTCGACCGCCGACAGCGGGGAGACGATGCCGCTGGCGTCGAGCGAGCGTTCCAGGTCCCGGCGCGCGGCCTCGACGGTGGAAACCGGCACTGGCGGCCGCGCGTTGGCCGCCTTGTCGGCCTGGCCGGCTTCGGGCTTCTTGCTGTCACCGCAGGCGGTCAGCGTCAGGGCGCCGGCGAGGGCCAGCACCGCGAGGGAGATTGAAGGCTTGTTCATCAGGGGCATTCCGGCTGGGCAGGCCCGCCGTCACCGGCAGGCCAGTGCCTGTTGAGGGCACGGTTGTTTCAGGAGATTATCGAACCTCCGGGACTCGGTAGACTCACGAGGATATGGGTGGAAGCCCTGAGACCGGCCGTTTAACATGGCGTCGACGGGAGCACCAATGACGGGAAACTCGAACCCTGAACCCAGACGACCCTCGATCAGCCTGAGCCAGCTGGCGACCGGCCTGCTGCTGCTGATGCTGCTGGTCTATGCGCTGGCGCGCAGCTGGGAGCACGCCTATCCCGCGCTGGGCTTCGTGCGCGCCTTTGCCGAGGCCGCGGTGGTCGGCGCCCTGGCCGACTGGTTCGCCGTCACCGCCTTGTTCCGCCGTCCGCTCGGCCTGCCGCTGCGCCACACCGCCATCATCCCGCGCAACAAGGACCGCATCGGCGCCGCGCTGGGCCGCTTCGTCGAGCAGAACTTCCTGGCGCCCGAGCTGGTGGCGTCCCGGCTGGCGCAGCACGAGCTCGCCGCCCCGCTGGCGCGCTGGCTGGCGCGGCCCGAGAACGCCGAACGCGTCGTCGGCCACCTCGTCAGCGCGCTGCCGCCGCTGCTGCGCGCGCTCGACAACGAGACGCTGCGCCATTTCGTGCGCGATGCCATCCTGGCCCGGCTGCGCCGCTTCGATGCCGCGCCGCTGGCCGGCCAGGCGCTCGAGCTGCTGGTCGCCGAAGGCCGGCACCGGCCGCTGGTCGATGCCGTGCTGCGCGGCGCGGTCGAGCTGCTGCGCGAGCACGAGGCCGAGATCCGCGAGCGCGTGCGCGCCAACACCGCCTGGATCTGGCAAAAGCTCTCGATGGACGAAAGGATCGCCGACCGCATCATCGGCGCGGCCGAGGGCATGCTGCTCGAGGTCAGCGCCGACCCCGGCCATCCCTGGCGCCAGCGGCTGGACCGCGGCGTGGCCGACTTCGCGCTGGCGCTGCGCGAGTCGGAGCAGTACCGCGCCCAGGGCGAGGCGATCAAGCAGCAGCTGTTGCAGCATCCGGTGCTGCTCGACTACCTGGCCGGCGTCTGGTCCGGCATCAGCCGGCTGCTGCAGGACGACCTCGCGCGTGAGGATTCGGCGCTGCGTGCCCGTCTGCTGGAACTCTGCCGCCTGACGGCCGAGGGGCTGGAGCGGGATGACGCGCTGCGCGCCCAGCTCGACGACTGGCTGCGCTCGGCGATCGTCTCGACCGTGAGCGCGCAGCGGCACCAGGTCGCCGGCCTGATCGAGCACACCGTGCAGCAGTGGGACGGCCAGACCATGGCCGACCGGATCGAGAGCCAGGTCGGCGCCGACCTGCAGTTCATCCGCATCAACGGCACGCTGATCGGCGGGCTCGTGGGGCTGGCACTGCACCTGGTCACGCTGCTGCTGTCTGCCTGATCGTCTGTTTGCGCTGGGCGCGAAAAAGGCGCCGGGCACTGCTGCCGGGCGCCTGTGGCGGATCAGCCGGCCGGGCCTGTCGTCAATCCTTGTCGCCGTCGGGGATCACCATGTCCGCCACGAACCCGACCGTCTTGGCCGTGACCTTGACGCCGGTGGCCACCACCGTGACGGCCGCATCGGCCACGGCCACGGCGGCGCAGCCTGACAAGCTGAAGGCCAGCAGGACGAGGGACAGCCAGCGCAGGGGGAACATCTTGTGAGCTCTCATGGGCGGGATTATTCCACCGTGACCGACTTGGCCAGGTTGCGCGGCTTGTCGACGTCGGTGCCGCGCGCGCAGGCGGTGTGATACGACAGCAGCTGCAGCGGCACCACGTGCAGGATCGGGCTGAGCGCGCCGTAGTGCTCGGGCATGCGGATCACGTGCACGCCTTCGCTGCTCTCGATCCGGGTGTCGCCGTCGGCCAGCACGTAGAGCACGCCGCCGCGCGCGCGCACTTCCTGCATATTGCTCTTGAGCTTCTCGAGCAGCGCGTCGTTGGGCGCCACCGTCACCACCGGCATCGCGCTGGTCACGAGCGCCAGCGGGCCGTGCTTGAGCTCGCCGGCGGCATAGGCCTCGGCGTGGATGTAGGTGATCTCCTTGAGCTTGAGCGCGCCTTCCTGCGCGACCGGATAGTGCAGGCCGCGGCCGAGGAAGAGGGCGTTTTCCTTGCTGGTGAAGTCCTGCGCCCAGCTGATCAGCTGCGGCTCCAGCGCCAGCACCGCCTGCAGCGCGACCGGCAGGTGCCGCAGCTCCTTCAGGTAGGCCGCTTCCTGCTCCTCGCCGAGCCGTCCCTTGACCTGGGCCAGCGCCAGCGTCAGCAGGAACAGTCCGGCGAGCTGGGTGGTGAAGGCCTTGGTCGAGGCCACGCCGATCTCGACGCCCGCGCGCGTGACATAGGCCAGCTCGCATTCGCGCACCATCGCGCTGGTGGCCACGTTGCAGATCGTCAGCGTGTGCGTCATGCCCAGGCTCTGCGCGTGGCGCAGCGCGGCCAGCGTGTCGGCGGTCTCGCCCGACTGGCTGATCGTCACCACCAGCGTCTTCGGGTCGGGCACCGATTCGCGGTAGCGGTACTCGCTCGCGATCTCGACCTGGGTCGGCACCTTGGCGATGGCCTCCAGCCAGTACTTGGCGGTGCAGCCGCTGTAGTAGCTGGTGCCGCAGGCCAGGATCAGGATCTTGTCGATTTCCTTGAACACGCGGTAGGCGCCGTCGCCGAACAGCTCGGGCACGATGGCCTCGACGCCCTCGAGCGTGTCGGCCAGCGCGCGCGGCTGCTCGAAGATCTCCTTCTGCATGTAGTGGCGGTAGGGGCCGAGCTCGACCGCTCCGCTGTGCGCCTGCACCGTCTTGACCGGGCGCTGCTCTGGCCCGAGCGCCTGGCCCGCGGCGTCGCAGATCCAGTAGCGGCCCAGCTGCAGGTCGACCAGGTCGCCCTCGGCTAGGTAGACGATCTGGTCGGTCACGCCGGCCAGCGCCATCGCGTCGCTGGCCAGGAAGTACTCGCCGTCGCCCACGCCCAGCACCAGCGGCGAGCCGGCGCGCGCACCGACCACGCGGTGGGGTTCGTCCCTGTGGAAGACCGCGATCGCATAGGCGCCGTGCAGGCGTGCCGTGGCAGCTCGCACGGCCTGGAACAGGTCGCCGTCGTAGAGCGAGTCGACCAGGTGCGCGATGACCTCGGTGTCGGTCTGGCTTTCGAACACATAGCCGCGGCCCTGCAGCTCGGCGCGCAGTTCGTCGTGGTTCTCGATGATGCCGTTGTGCACCAGCGCGATGCGGCCGGCGCGTTGCTGCGGCTGTTCGCCCGGGCCATGGCTGAAGTGGGGGTGGGCGTTGTGCACCGCCGGCGCGCCATGAGTGGCCCAGCGCGTGTGCGCGATGCCGGTGCCGGCAGCCAGACCGTCCTGGTCCACCTGTTGCTGCAGCTCGGCCACCCGCGAGGTGCTGCGCGCGCGCTGCAGGCCGGCCTGCGCCGGTGCCTGCGCGCCCTCGATCGCGGCGCCGCGATGGACCGCGACGCCGCAGGAATCATAGCCTCGGTATTCGAGCCGCTGCAGGCCCTGCACCAGCACCGGCACGATGTTGCGCCGCGAGACGGCGCCGACGATTCCGCACATGTTCACTCCTGATTTTGAATAGCACCAATCCTAGTCCGACTAAAAAGAAATAAGCTTTCGATTTTTTATATATATCGGAATATTGTTTCTTTGTGGCATCATGGAGAAATATTGTTTGAACATTCATCATTTAATGGAAGATCCTGTCCTGGATGGGCTTGACCTGAAGCTGCTGGCCGAGCTGCAGCGCGACGCCTCGCGCTCCAACCAGGCGCTGGCCGACTGTCTCGGCGTGGCGCCGGCGACCACGCTGCGTCGCGCGCGGCGGCTGGTCGGGCTCGGCGTGATCGAGCGCCAGGTCGCCTTGCTCAATCCCGAGCGGCTCGCGGCTGCGCTCGGCCATGGCCTCACTGCCCTGGTCGAGGTCAGCCTCGACCGCCAGGGCGTCGAACATCTGGACGCCTTCGAGGCCCGCGCCGTCGCCGACCCGGCGGTGCAGCAATGCTGGCGCGTCAGTCCGGGGCCGGATTTCGTGCTGGTGGTGGCGGTGCGCGACATGCCAGGCTACCAGGCGCTGGCGCAGCGACTGTTCACCCAGGATGCCAATGTCCGCAACGTGCGCGCCTTCTTCAGCACCCGGCGGGCCAAGTTCGAGCCAGCCCTGCCATTGACCGACCCTTCCCGGGACTGAGCGGCCGGTTGGCGCGCGCTGCCTCAGCGTCTATAGTGAGGCAAACCGTTCAGGGAGGAATCCATGCCGACTTCGCGCCGCATCCTCGGGCGCTGGGCCTTCTGCCTGCTGACCAGCGTCGCCTCGCTGACGGCTGGCGCCCAGCAGCTGGTCAGCATCAAGGCCGATGCCGCCAACCTGCGCGCCGCGCCCGGCAAGTCAGGCGAGGTGCTCTGGCAGCTCAATCGCGGCTACCCGCTCGAGGTGCTCGAGCGCCAGGGCGGCTGGTTCAAGGTGAGCGACTTCGAGGGCGACCAGGGCTGGGTCGCCGTCTCGACGACGGGCACGCGGCCCCACCATGTGGTGCGCTCGCGCTCGGCCCGGCTGCGCGCCGGCCCGGGTGACGAGCATCCGGCCGTGGGCCATGCGGTCTATGGCCAGGTGCTGCAGACCGAGTTCCGCGGCGCCGACTGGGTGCGCGTGCGGCTGGACAAGGGGCGCACGGCCTGGGTCGCGCGCGACCTGCTCTGGGGCTGGTGAGGCCCCAGTCAGCTCCGGCCTGCTTCAGCCCTTCTGCTTGGAGGGGCGCTTCCAGTCCGCGATGCTGAGCTGCTTGCCGCGCGCCACCGTCAGCGCGCCGGCCGGCGTGCTCTTGGTCACGGTCGAGCCGCCGCCGACCGTGCCCCCGGCGCCGATCGTCACCGGCGCGACCAGCACGCAGTTGCTTCCGATGTGGACGTCGGACTCGATCACGGTGCGGTGCTTGTTGGCGCCGTCGTAGTTGGCCGTGATGCTGCCGGCGCCATAGTTGACGCGCTCGCCCACGTCGGCGTCGCCCAGGTAGGCCAGGTGGTTGGCCTTGGCGCCGTCGGCCAGGATCGAGTTCTTGACCTCGACGAAGTTGCCGATATGCACCTCGCGGCCCAGCTGCGCGCCCGGGCGAAGGCGCGCGAACGGCCCGATCAGAGCACCTTCGCCCACGCTGACGCCGGCTTTCTCGCCATCGATATGCGTGAACGGGTGGATCACCGCGCCGTCGGCGATCCTGGCGTTGGCGATCACGCAGTTCGCGCCGATGCGCACCTCGTTGCCGAGCTCGACCCGGCCCTCGAAGACGCAGTTGACGTCGATCTCGACATCCTGGCCGCAGACCAGCTCGCCGCGCAGGTCGAAGCGCGCCGGGTCGGCCAGCCGCACGCCGGCGGTCATCAGCTCCTCGGCCTGGCTGCGCTGCAGGGCGCGCTCGAGCTCGGCCAGCTGGGCCGGGCTGTTGACGCCCGCGACCTGCACCGCGTCGCTGATGCGGTGCGCCAGCACGCGCGCGCCGTCGGCGACCGCGAACTTCACGATGTCGGTCAGGTAGTACTCGTTCTGCGCGTTGCGGTTGTCGAGCCGCGCCAGCCAGCCGCGCAGCAGCCGGGTCGGCACCGCCATGATGCCGCTGTAGATCTCGGTGATGCGGTGCTGCTCGTCGCTCGCGTCCTTGTGCTCGACGATGGCCTGCACGTCGCCGATCGCGTCGCGCACGATGCGGCCGTAGCCGGTCGGGTCCGGCATCTCCAGCGTCAGCAGCGCGAGATGCTCGCCGCGGCAGACCTGCAGCAGCGCGTCCAGCGTCTCGGGCCGGGTCAGCGGCACGTCGCCCGACAGCACCAGCGTGACGCCGTCGTCGGCCAGCACCGGAACGGCCTGCTGCACCGCGTGGCCGGTGCCGAGCTGCGGCTCCTGGCGCACGAAGTCCAGCGCGAGCCGCTCGCAGGCCAGGGGCCTGAGCGCGGCCTCGACCTGTTCGGCGCCATGGCCGGTGATCACCACTGCCTGGCGCGCGCCCAGGCGCTGCGCGCAGGCTATCACATGCGCGGCCAGCGCGCGTCCGCCCAGGCGCTGCAGCACCTTCGGCGTCTTGCTCTTCATGCGCGTGCCCTTGCCGGCCGCCATGATCACCACATCCACGGGAAAGCTCATGAAAACTCCAGAACCGCGCCTCCCAGGCGCCATCCCGGCATTATCGGCCGGCTGGCGCCCCGCTTCTGCGCTTCAGCGCGGTTCCTGCCACTTGATGCCCGGGCCGGTCGCGCCGTCGAAGCCGAGCCGGGCCAGCAGTGGCAGGTCGGCCTCGTGCTCGACGCCGACGGCGATGGCTTCGATCCCGAGCGCATGGGCCATCTTGCACAGGCGGCCGAGGAACTCCTGGTTGCCGGTGTTGTCGGCAATCCCACGCACATAGCCGGGATCCACCTTGAGGTAGTCCAGCCCCAGGCTGGTCAGCTTGTCGCTTTCCAGGAATTTCTGGCCAAAGAACTCGATGCCGATGCGGCAGCCCAAGGGCTTGAGCTGGCGAGAGAGGTTCTGGAAGGCCTCGAAATGACGCGAGACTCCGTACTCCGGCACTTCGAACAGCAACCTGCTGCAGAGCGCCGGATGGGCTTGCAGCAGTTCCTTCAACTGGTTGATGAAGCCAAAGTCACCAACGGTTTCAGGCGACAGGTTGATCGCCATGTCGCCGGTCTTCTCGCGCAGACCGTTGAGGGCCAGCCTGACCACGCCCAGGTCGATCGGCGCCGTCAGGTTGAGCTTGGCCGCCATCGGCATGAAGTCGCCAGCGGTGAGGAGCTTGCCGGACAGGTCGGTCTGCAGACGCAGGACGCCCTCGCGGTGCAGCAGCTTGCCGCTGCTGTCCTGGACCACTGGGAAGTAGGACAGGCTCAGGCGGCCGGCCTTGATGGCATCCTGCAGCAGCTCGCGCCATTGCTCGGCCGGGATCGACAGCTGGCTGCCGCCCTGTTCGCTGGCATGCCAGCTGTTGGGGCCCTTGGTCTGCGACTGGGCCAGCGCCTGGTCCGCCCGCGTGAGCAGGTCGCCCAGGCCTTGTTCGCGCTGGTAGTGCACCGCGGCCAGGTGATACAGGTCGGGCAGCTCGGCTTGCCATTGCGGCAGCCAGTCGCGCAACAGGCGCTCGTGCAGCTGCTGCGCTGCGGTGCTCGAATCGAGCGCCGGACAGATGAGGGCAAACTCCCCGCCCTTGAGCCGCCCGGCACGCTGGCCCTCATGCTGCCTGAGCTGAAGCACATCCCCCAGCGACCGCAGGAGCTTGTCGGCGCGCAGGTGGCCCAGCCTGTCGTTGACCTGCTGCAGGTCCATCAGCCGCAAGACGACCAGGCTGCCGCTCGAGCCTTGCTCGACGTCGGTCAGTGCTTCGCGCAGCCGCGACAGGAAATGCTCGCGGTTCGACAGGCCGGTCACCGGGTCGTGGTTGACCTTGTCGCGCAGGGTCTCGATGCGCTGGGCTTCCTCGGCGAACATGAACTTGATCCGGCCCACCATGTCGTTCATGGCATGCGTGACCGCCTTCAGTTCCGGGGTGCGAGGCACCTTCACGGTCTGGAACTTCCGCTCGGCCAGGGCCCTGGCCTGATCCACCATGTCCAGCAGGGGCCGGGTGATCAAGCGCAGCAGCAGGGTTCCGAACAGGCCAGTGGCCAGGCTGCCCAGCACGAACCAGCGCAGCAGGTCCAGCGTGCCTTCCCACAGGCTCTTGTAGGCATACTGGGTGTGGCTGGCCAGCGAGAGCGTGCCGTACTGCTTCCAGCCGTCCTGGACCTGGGCCTGGCCAGGCTCGACCTGGATCGGGATCAGGTCGGCGAACCATTGCGGCGCGCCTTCCAGCACCCCGCTGTAAGTCCTTTCGATCATGGTCTGGCCGGTCGGCGAAGTGATGCGGATGAAGCGGTAGTGGCCCAGGTCGAACTGGGACGAAACCATCAGCTCGATGGTGGGCAGGTCTTTCTCGACCTGGCTCAGCGACAGCGCCAGCGAGGTCGCGTTGTCGATGTTCTTGACCTGCAGCTGCTGCTGGAGGTAGTTGCGCGCGGAATAGATGTTGACGACCAGGCTGATGCCGAAGGCGGCTGCCATGACCAGGGCAATGGCCAGCCACAATTGCTTGACTAGTGACATGCGGGCTCCTGTTTCATTCCTGGATTCATATCGTGATGCCGTCGGAGCGGATGCGATCCAGCAGGTCGCGCCAGCGAGACAGCCGGGTGGTGGGGTCCGAAGAGGTCGGGCGCTGTGCCCCGGCTGCCCAGACGCCCTGGGTGTTGAAGCTGAAGACCGGCGACAGGTCCGTGCGCGTGGCCGCAGGCCTGATGGTCGCCACCAGGTTGTCAAGGATCAGCGGCTCCCCGTTCGGGTCCGCGTAGTAGCCCATCACCATGTGCGCCTCGCTGTTCGTGCTGCTGGCGCTGCCGAAGCGTGCGCGGACATAGATCAGGCGCAGCTTCTCGGGCGGCACGCCCAGCAGCAGCAGCGAGATGTACTTCGCGATGG
>JBDLTM010000053.1:0-11384 GCA_039805805.1 Pseudomonadota bacterium
TCGAGCGTGCCGGCCTCGGTCACGCGCGCGTGCAGACGCACCGCAACCACCTCGCCGGCAGAACGGCCCACGGCCGGCAGGCTGGCCTCGATTTCCTGCAGCTCCTGCAGCTCGTCCGGGCCCCAGAAGTCGAGCAGCGTGCCGACCTGGTCCTGGCGCCGCACGGTCGAGCCGAAGAAGCGGAAGCGCACCGGCTCGCCCACCACGAGGCCGAACTCCTGCTCGGGCAGCGGCGCCTCGGTGCCCTCCTCCATGCCGAAGGGCGCCAGGCAGAGCGCCTGCAGCGGCGGCTCGAAGCCCGGAATCGCGGGCATCGACGATTCGACGCCGACGTAATAGGCCTGCGCCGTGCCGCCACGGATGCGCACGCCACGGCCGCGCCGCACATGGCCGTAGTAGGCCGCGCCGCGCGCGACCGCCAGGTCCAGGTCGGCGCCGTCAAGCAGGCGCGCCGGCTCGGCGCCATCGGCCGCCAGCCAGCCGTTGAGCACCGACAGCACGCGCTCGGCGATCAGGTCAGACTTGAGCACGCCGCCGTTGAACAGCACCGCGGTCGGATGCAGGAAGGTCGCGGCATAGGGCTGCGGCACGCCGAAGCCCTCCAGCGACTCGGTCGCGCCGAGCTGTCGGCTCAGGAAGGCCGCCAGGTGCCGCGTGACCGCCGCATCCTGCGCATAGGGCAGGCCGAGCTGGGTCAGGCCGGCGCGCGCGCGCTGCAGCGGCTGGTCGCTCGCCTGCGCCGGCGGGAAGAAGCCCTCGAGCAGCAGCTTGCTGAGCTCGGCGCGGGTGAGCTCGGTGCGGATCGAGCCGCCGATCAGCTTCGAGCCACGGCTCGGCACCACCAGCGGCACCGACTCCAGCGCGGCGTCCGACAGCAGCGCCTCCTTGGCGCCGCGGCAGGCGTGTGCCAGCGCGCGCGTCTGCCAGGCGTCGAGCCTTGTGCCCTGCTGCGCCAGCTTGGCCGTCACGCCATAGGCCAGCGCCAGATCCATATTGTCACCGCCGAGCAGGATATGGTCGCCCACCGCGACCCGGTGCAGTTCAAGCTCGCCGTCGCGCTCGAGCACCGCAATCAGCGACAGGTCGGTCGTGCCGCCGCCGATGTCGACCACCAGGATCACATCGCCGCGCCTGACCTGCTTGCGCCAGCCACCGCGGCTGGCCTGGATCCAGCTGTAGAGCGCGGCCTGCGGCTCCTCCAGCAGCGTCGGATGGCCGAAGCCCGCCAGCCGCGCGGCTTCCGCGGTCAGCTCGCGCGCGACCGGATCGAAGGAAGCCGGAATCGTCACCGTCACGTCCTGCTGCTCGAACGGCGCCTCCGGGTGCGCCTGGTTCCAGGCCGCCTTCAGGTGCGACAGGTAGCGCACCGAAGCCTCCAGCGGCGAGACGCGCTGCACCTCGGCCGGTGCCTCCGCCGGCAGGATGGACGCGCGCCTGTCGACGCCCGGATGGCAGAGCCAGCTCTTGGCGCTCGCCACCAGCCGGATCGGCGTCGCCGCGCCGCGCGAGCGCGCGAACTCACCCGCCGCGTAGTCCTGGCTGGCGCTCCAGGGAAGTCCGAGGTCGCCCGGCGCGAGTTCGCTCTCGTGGGGCAGATACAGGAAGGACGGCAGCAGCGGCCGCGCCTCGACCGCGCCCGGGCCGGTCAGCTGCGGGATCTGCAGCACGCCCTGAGACACCTGCTCGCCGTCGCTGACCTGCTGGTCGACCCAGGACAGCGCGCAATGCGTGGTGCCCAGGTCGATGCCGATGCTGTAGCGGGCCTGGCTGGTCAGATGGGACTGGTTGATCTCGCTCACAGCTCCACCTCCGCCTGCGCCACGATGCCCGCGTCATGGCCCGCAGCCAGCCTGGGCAGGCGGGTCTCGGTCACGCGCCAGCCGCGGTGCGCCAGCGTGCCGCTGAAGGGCGGCTGTCCCACCACATTGCCGCTCACGCGCACGGCGGCGGCGTCAAAGCCGGGCTGCAGCGTCAGGCGGCTGCCCTCGGCCTCGGCGCGTACCGGCTCGAGGGTGAAATGCTCGCGCAGCACCTTGCGGCAGCCCTCGTGCACGACGCGCGCGGCCGCGCCGATCTCGGCGTCGCCATAGGCCTTGATGTCCTCCTCGACGAAGTCGACGAAGCGCGCCTCGCGCTGCAGCAGGCCTAGCAGTTGGAGCGCGGCGGTCTCGGACGCGAGCTGCGGTGCGGGGGGCGGCGGCGCGACCGGTGCGGGTGCAGGAACTGGGGCGGGAGCCGGGCCCGGTGCCGGCGCCACGGGCTCGGGCCAGCCCTCGTCGCGCAGGCGCTGCACGTCGGCGGCAAAATCGGGCCGCGACAGGATGGAGAAGAAGCTGCCAAAGGCCAGCGACAGGCGGGCCAGCAGGTTGGGGGTCGGTTTGCTCATGAGGAATTCAGGTGCCATGACGGGCGGCAAGCTGGCCCGGCCAGCTTGCGTCCCGGGGAATCACGCGATGTTAACCAAATGAGGGACTGATGCGCACCGGCCCGCCCCGGCCACCACTGGCGATGAAAAAAATCAGGCTTTTCTCGCGCCCATCGGGGAAAACCCTGAAAAATTGCGGCACAATAGAGTTTCTGACGCGCGGTGGAGCAGCCTGGTAGCTCGTTGGGCTCATAACCCAAAGGTCGCAAGTTCAAATCTTGCCCGCGCAACCAAATACAGGACGCCTGACAGTTTCGACTGTCGGGCGTTTTCGTTTTGGCACTTTGCCCCGCTATAGTCCTGCCCATGCAGCAAGATTTCCAGCCCGGCCAGGCCCTGCTCGCGAGCAGCTCGGGGGAGTCCTGCCTGCACCTGATCGGCGACTGGACGCTGGCGCAGCACGCCAGCCTCAAACAGTTGGTGCAGTCTCTGCGCGGGCGAGTGCCACCAGCCTGCCCGGTCGACGCCAGCGCCCTGGCTGCGCTCGACACGGCAGGCGCCAGCCTGCTGCACGAGCTGATCGGCCGCGAGCGCCTGCTCGAGCTGGCCTCCGACGCCGGCCCGCTGCCGCCCGCGCGCCGCGCGCTGATCCTGGCGGTCTGCCGGGCGATCCAGGATGCCAGCGCCGCGCCATCGGCCCGGCCAGGCAACGCTCTGGGCGACCTGCTCGAGCATGCCGGCATCGCCATGCTGGCCTTCTGGCGCCATTCATCTGACCTGGTCGGCTTCATCGGGCTCACGCTCGAGACCTGCCTGCGCCTGCTGCTGAGGCCTCGACGCTGGCGTCTGACAGCCTTCGTGGCGCAGCTCGAGCGCACCGGTCTTGACGCCGTACCCATCGTCGCGCTGCTGACCTTCCTGGTCGGCGCGGTGGTCGCCTTCCTGGGGGCCACCGTGCTCGCGACCTTTGGCGCCAGCCTCTACACGGTGCACCTGGTATCGTTTTCCTTCCTGCGCGAGCTCGGCGTGCTGCTCGCTGCCATTCTGGTCGCGGGGCGAACCGCCAGCGCTTTCGCGGCCCAGATCGGCTCGATGCGCGCCGACGAGGAGGTCGACGCGCTGCGAGTGATGGGGCTCGACCCGGTCGAGCTGCTGGTGCTGCCGCGCTTGTTCGCGCTGCTGGTCGCGCTGCCGATCCTGGGCTTCGTCGCCATGGGGTCCGGCATCGCCGGAGGCATGCTGGTCTGCGCGCTCAAGCTCGACATCTCGCCCACCATGTTCCTCTCGGTGCTCGAGCACACCATAGGCCTGCGCCATTTCCTGATCGGCATCAGCAAGGCCCCGGTGTTCGCCTTCCTGATCGCGGTCATCGGCTGCCTGGAAGGCTTTCGCGTCGCAGGCAGCGCGCAGTCTGTCGGCGAGCACACCACCTCGGCCGTGGTGCAGTCGATCTTCGTCGTGATCGTGGTCGACGCCATCGCAGCGCTGTTCTTCATGGAGATGCGCTGGTGAGCGCCATCGTCCAGGTGCGCGGCCTGTGCAACCGCTTCGGTTCCCAGCAGGTTCACGAGCGGCTGGACCTCGACCTGATGCAGGGCGAGATCCTCGGCGTGGTCGGCGGCTCCGGCAGTGGGAAGTCGGTCCTGCTGCGCAGCATCGTCGGTCTCAACCGCCCGCAGGCCGGCAGCATCCGGCTGTTCGGACAGGACCTGCTCGCGCTCCCACCCAGGCGGCGCGCGCCGCTGGAGCGGCGCCTGGGCGTGCTGTTCCAGCAGGGCGCGCTGTTCTCCTCGCTGACCGTGGCCGAGAACGTGGCCCTGCCCCTGGTCGAGCACGCCGGCCTGCCGCCAGGTGATGCCCAGCGGCTCGCCGCGCTCAAGATCGCGCTGTCCGGGCTGCCGGCGGCCGCTGGCGCCAAGTATCCGGCCGAGCTCTCCGGCGGCATGGTCAAGCGTGCCGCGCTGGCACGCGCGCTGGCGCTCGACCCCGACGTGCTGCTGCTCGACGAGCCGACCGCCGGACTGGACCCGATCAGCGCAGCCGCATTCGACCAGCTGATCCTGACGCTGCGCGATGCGCTCGGGCTGACCGTCTTCCTGGTCACGCACGACCTCGACACCCTGCACTCGCTGGCCGACCGGATCGCGGTGCTGGCCCAGCGGCACGTGCTCGTGACCGGAACGCTTCAACAGGTCGCCGCGACCGACGACCCATGGATCCAGGACTATTTCCACGGACCGCGCGGTCGTGCCGCCCTGCGCGCGCATTCCCCGACGACACCACAGCAGGCCTGACATGGAAACCCGCGCCCACCATATCCTGATCGGACTCTTCACGCTGCTGGCTGCCGGTGCCATGCTGCTCGTCGTGCTATGGCTCGGCAAGGCCGGTGGCGACCGGAACCTGCGCCGCTACGACATCCTGTTCGAGGAGCCGGTCTCGGGCCTGTCGCGCGGCAGCAAGGTCGAATTCAACGGCATCCGCATCGGCGAAGTCAGCGAGCTGCGGCTCGACCCGCAGAACCCTCAGCGCGTCCTGGCCCGGGTCAGCGTCGAGGACAGCGCGCCCATCCGCAGCGACACCCGCGCCCGCCTGGTGCTCGCCGGCGTCACCGGCACCTCCTTCATCCGCCTGAGCAGCGGCAACTATCCGGACAGCCAGCCGCTGAAGCAAACAGGCGAATCGGTGCCGGTCATCGTCGCCACGCCCTCGCAGATCAGCAAGCTGCTCACCCAGGGCGAGGACGCAGTGCTCAATGTCAACGAGCTGCTGGTCCAGGTCCGGGCCCTGGCTTCGGCCGAGAATGCCGAGTCCCTGCGACTGACGCTGCAGCATGTCGAGCAGGCCAGTGCCGCCGTCGCAGGCCAGCGCGAACAACTCGCGCTGGCGATCCAGTCTCTGGCCCAGGCCAGCGAACGCGCCAATGCGGCGCTGGAGCAGGCCGGCAAGCTGCTGGCCAGCAGCGAGCGCCTGATCGAACAGCAGGGACAACCCACGCTGCTCGCGGCCCAGCGATCGCTGACAGCGCTCGAGCACACCCTGCAGACCGTGGACCGCCTGGTCCTGGACAACCGGGGCCAGATCGACAGCGGACTGCGGGGCCTCAGCGAGATCGGCCCGGCGCTGGCCGAGCTGCGCGCCACGCTGGCCTCGCTGCGCTCGATCAGCCGCCAGCTCGAGGACAGGCCGGCCGACTTCCTGCTCGGCCTGCAACCGCTGAAGGAATTCCAGCCATGACAAGATCAACCTCCAGCCCCGCACTGGTCGCCCTGCTGCTTTCGACCAGCCTGCTGCTGCCAGCCTGCTCGCTGCTGCCGGCGGCCAAGCCGGTCGATGTCTACCAGTTGCCGACCGCCCTGGCCCGTCTGCCAGGCCAGGCTCCCGTCCTGCCCGTCTCGCTGCGCGTCATGCGCCCGGCAGCCAGCACGCTGCTGGCTGGCCAGCGACTGCTGGTTCAGCCCGAAGGCGATCGCATCAGCTACTACAAGGGGGCGCAGTGGAGCGAGCCCGCCCCGGTGCTGCTGCGCAAGCGCCTGCTCGATGCCCTGCGAGCCGACGGACGCATCGCCACGCTCAGCAGCGACGAACGCATCCTGCAAGCCGATTTCGAGCTCGACGGGGAGCTGCGCCAGTTCCAGAGCGTCTATCGCGCCGGCAAGCCCGAAGTGCTGCTGGTGCTCGAGTTCCATCTGGTGCGCACCGCCAGCCAGCGCATCCTGGCCAGCCGCCGTTTCGAGATCGTTCAGGCCGCCAGCGACGCTGCCCTGCCCGCCGTGGTGCAGGCCTTCGGCGACGCATCCGACCAGTTGGCGCGGGAAGTGGCCACCTGGTCGGTCACTCAATTGCAGCAAGCGACGCGCTGAGCGGCTTGACATGTGGCATCCGAACGACAAGCAAGGCGCGCTAAATTTGCCACAGTGCCATAAATCGTTTGCCAGCCAGCGCTGCTTGCCCTTAGAATCGAGCCATGTTGCAGTGCAACATCGATTGACTGAATCACCACCCAACCCACCACGAGGGCAAAAGCCATGCTGAACACCGATAAATTCTTCGACATCTACAAGAGCAACCTCGAGCAGATGCTGGGCAGCAACCCCAACACCCCCGACAGCGTCAAGAAGCTGGTCGAGCTCAACCTGCAAGCCGCCAAGGCTGCCTGCGACGACGCCAGCCAGCTGGCCCAGGCCATGAGCGGCGCCAAGAACCCGCAGGAACTGCTCGATCTGCAGAACAACCTGCTCAAGTCGCTGACCGAGCGCACCATGTCCTACGGCCAGAAGCTGGTCGAGATCGTCTCGAGCAGCGCCACCGACGCCAACCTCGCCAAGTTCGCCCAGAGCTTCGGCGCTGCTGGCCAGCAGCCCTTCATGGCTGCCTTCGAGAACATGGCCAAGGCCGCTCCGGCCGGCGGCGAGCAGATGGTCGCGGCCATGAAGAACGCCGTTTCCACCGCCACCAGCGCAATGGAAAGCATGCAGAAGGCCGTCTCCCAGGCCACCTCGCAAGCCCAGGCCAACTTCAATGCCATGACCGGCACCGCGACCAAGGGCGGCAAGAACGCCTGATCGACGCTTGCGATCCAGCGGCCCGGATGCGGGCCGTGATGGCGGCCGAGCCGCCATGCCAGCAGACCCCGCCCCAGTGCGGGGTTTTCTTATGGCATTTCCTCACCGCCCTGCCGACATCCGCTTGTGGCGGCACCTCGACCCGTGCAAAATGAACTGACAATTTTGAACGGAGCGAGGACAAGCGAATGAAATCCACGATCGGAATCTGGCGCCTGGGCATGCTGACGCTGGCTGCCGCGTTGCTGCAGGGCTGCGCGGTCGAAGTCGAGAACCTCAAGCCCTCCCGATTGTTCGAGCGCGATCGTCAGGCCCCCGGCTCGGTCTACACCGGGTGGCGCGTCTTCCAGGAACGCTGCGCCAGTTGCCACGGACAGTCGGCCAACGGCGGCCCCGGTCCTGACCTGCTGCCCATCATGCGGCAGTTCGGTCCGCGCCGCTTTGCCAGCCTGGTGCTCGATCGCTATGACTGGACCCGACCGACCGGCCAGGCACGCGAGGACTGGCTGGAGCAGGCAGTGCAGCGCCGCGAAGCCACGCTGTCCATGCCTGCCTGGCAGGACGAGCCGCCCGTCAAGGCCCATATCATGGACCTCTACGCCTATCTGTCGGCGCGTGCCGACGGCCGGCAGGGGACCGGACAGCCGTCGCACTGATCGGGCCACGGCTCACCTCAGCACGCGCCGGAAGCCACCGCCAGGATCCGGAATCGACACTGCTGCAGACGGCTTTTCGGGTTGCCGCCGGTTGCGGATGCTCTCGCCCCAGCCCAGCAGCAGGAAGATCATGGGTTCGGTCTGTGCCCCCATGTAGACGGTGGCGAACGAGATGAAGCACATCAGGTAGATGCCGGCAAAGGTGAAGCCGATCGGCGACTGGCCTGGCGGCGCCTTGAGGCCGCCCAGGATCTGGGTGACGATCGCGTAGAGCAGGATCGACACCATCAGCGCCGGCGCGATCACGCCGTGCTGCAGCGCCATCAGGAAGAAGGCGTTGTCGACCGACTCCATGCCCTTGATCTTGGGCACCGTGGTCAGGCCCCAGCCGGTCCAGAACTTGTCCATCAGGAAGGCCTTGTACTGGTCGATCATGACCTGGCGATACAGCATGGTGGTCGCCTCGCCGCTGAGCATCTCGCCTTCCGCTGGCGTGATGTAGGCCTCGAGCGCCGCCTTGGCGGCCACGCCGCCGATGACCAGCGCGACGAGGAAGATCAGCAGCCACCTCCCGCGGTTTCGCAGGTTGCCAGTGGCCGCGAGCGCCGCACCGGCCAGGCCGCCGATCCAGGGGCCGCGTGACATGGTCATCAGCGCCATCAGCACCAGCGCGATCGTGACCTGGTGCTGGAAGGGAATGCGCGTGAAGCGCGTCAGCTTCGACAACTGCAGCAGCAGTCCGGTCTGGGGCCGGTCCCAGAAGCCCTGCCAGCACAGCCAGCGATGCAGGCGGTAGACGGCGATGATCATGATGCAGGCCAGGATCGGATGCTCGAAGGTGCCCGCCGTGCGCGCCAGGCCCCAGCGTATCGAGAGTCCGCTGCCGGCGCCGGGAAAGAAGCCAGAAAGCATGCGAAAGACCGGGCTGACCCAGAACTTGACCTCGAACAGGAACATCGGGAAGAAGAGCAGGAAGACGAGCACGAACATCCGCGCGGCCTCGATGTCCATCTCGCGCCGCGTGACAAGATAGCGCCCGAGCAGGTAGGGCCCGATCATCGAGGTCAGCATGTAGAAGCCGTAGTTCTGCGCATCCGAATAGCCGCGCCCGAGAAAGTCGCTGAACACGCGCACCAGCACATAGGCCGCCAGCAGCTTCTCCATGGCGCCGAAATGCATCTGGCCCAATCGGTCGCGCAGCAGCACGAACAGCAGCGGCAGGATGGCGGCCTGTGAGAAGTTCGGGTCGGGCAGGCCCGAGATCGAGACTGCGAAGGTCACCGGCAGGCACAGGAAAACCGGTATCCAGGCCTTGACAAATGCCGACTCGAGACCGCTCCTGCGCATCAAGTGAATGCTCAGGAAGGAGGCGAGAAAGACGATATAGGCAGACATGAATCGAGCGCTGCTGGCGGGTACCCGAGCTTAGGACAGGCAGGCGGCAGCAGGCCATTAGCTGGCATCGAATTCACAAAGCTGTAACCCCATGACGCCGCGGGCCGCTGAAACTGCTCTCATGAAGCCATGCCACCTGCACAATCTGCTGAGCTGGAGCGCAACGGCCCTGGCCTGCGCTGCGCTGTCGGGCTGCGCCTGGCTGGGCGGCAAGCCAGCGCCCTCGCCCGAATTCAAGCCGATCGAGCGCTCGACCCAGACCCAACTGCTGGGCAAGGAGGAATTGGCACTGCTGGAGGAGTCCGAGCAGCCGATCCACCACATCGGACGCGGCGACACGGTGCGCATCGACGTCTTCGGCCGGCCAGAGGTCAGCGGCAAGCATGTGGTCGGCCCCGACGGCAAGATCACGCTGCCGATCGCGGGTGAGTTCCAGTTGGCCGACAGCAGCCGGGAGCAGGCACGCAGCCAGATTGAGCAGAGGCTGCGCGACTACTACCTGCGCCCCCATGTGACGCTGGCGGTGGACGACTATCTCTCGAACCAGGTCACGGTGCTGGGGCGGGTCCACCGCGCCGGCATGCAGCGTTTCCCGCATCCGCCGACGCTGGCCGAGGTGCTCGCCGGCGCCGGCGCCTTGCCGATCCACGACAAGCAGGCCACGCTGACGCGCTGCGCCATCATGCGCGGGCGCGACAAGCTGATCTGGGTCGACCTCAAGGCCCTGCTCAACGGCGATCCGGCCTACAACCTGCGAATGAAGAAGGGCGACATCGTCTTCATCCCGGATTCGGCCGACACCGCCATCTACGTGCTGGGTCAGGTGCAGAAACCCGGCTCCTATCGCCTGACGCAGCGCATGACCCTGCTCGACGCCATCGCGCAGGCCGGCGGGCTGAACGAGGACGCGCGCAAGGGCCAGATCGGCGTCTATCGCGCCGGCATCGCCAAGGTCGAGCTCATCGACTTCGATGACCTGATCGCGCCGGCGCGTGCCGCCAACTATGCGCTCGAGGACGGCGACGTGGTGTTCGTGCCCCGCAGCGGCCTGGGCGACTTCGGCTACCTGATGCGCCAGGTCTCGCCGGGGCTGGCGCTGCTAAGCTTCGGCCTATCCGTGAAGGCGGCGACAGAATGAACGCCATCGAACCCCAGGTCTCGGTCGTCGTGATCGGCCGCAACGAGGGCGAGCGGCTGCGTCGCAGCCTGCTCTCGGTACAGGCCTGCGACTGGCAGGGAATGCCGCACGAGACGATCTACGTCGACTCGAAATCCAGCGACGGCAGTCTGGCGCTGGCGGCGTCGCTGGGCGCGCAGGCGCTGCTGCTCGACGACGACAAGCCCTGCGCGGCCAAGGCGCGCAATCTGGGCTGGCGCGCGGCGCGCGGCGAGTTCGTTATGTTCCTCGACGGCGACACCGAGCTCCACCCCGACTTCATCGGCCGCGCATTGGCAGTGCTGGCGGACGATCCCGGGCTATGCGCCGCCTGGGGTCACCTGCGCGAATCGGACCCAGGCCAGTCAATCTACACCCGAGTAATGGACCTCGACTGGATCTTTCCGGTGGGGCACAGCCTCTATTTCGGCGGCAACGTGCTGGTGCGCCGCGCCGCGATCGAGCAGGCCGGCGGCTTCGACCCCACGCTCAAGGCGGGCGAGGAACCCGAGCTCTGTGCGCGCCTGCGCGCGCTGGGCTGGACCATCTTGCACATCGACGCGCCGATGGCGCGCCACGACCTCGCGCTGCGCACCCTGCGTGGCTGGGCCTTGCGGGCCTTCCGATCTGGCATCGCCTACGCCGAGGTCGCCGACCGCATGCGCGCGCTCGGCGACCCGCTCTGGCAACGCGAGTCCAGGCGCGACCTGATGCATGGCATCGCCTATGCGCTGTTGCTGCCGATCCTGGCCTTGTCCCTGGTCTTGCTGCCCCTGGCCGCTGTCGCATTGCTGGCGCTGGCCGCGATGGTGCTGCTGCGAACCACCTGGCGCTGCCGCTGGAAGGCTCCTGGCCAGCCGCTGCTCCGTCTGCAGTACGCCGTGCACACCCACCTGCAGAAGATACCGGCGCTGGCCGGCCAGCTGGCATGGCGGCGCTCGCAGCGCCAGCGCAGTGAGCTCGGCCTGGTCGAATACAAGCAAGACGCGCGCCCCGCCAGCGGGCGCCCCGGAGTCAAGGACCTGCTCGCCGATGTGCTGGCACCGGCAGCGCGCAGCGCGCGAGTGCTCGGCCGCAAGGTCTGGATCGGGCGTGGCGTCAGCGTGCTCAAGGGCGTGCGAATCGGGCGCAATTCCATCGTGGGTGCCAATGCCGTGGTCACGCGGTCCTTGGCCGACAACAGCCGCGCGACGGAAGTTCCCGCGCGCAATCGGGGCGACAAGCCATGACAGCGATCGCAGACCGCC
>JBDLTM010000054.1:0-11002 GCA_039805805.1 Pseudomonadota bacterium
AACGCGGGGCTGAGCACGGAGCAGTCTGCGTATGCCTCGATCAAGGATGACGGCACGGGTGCCATCACGGCGGCCATTGATGCGACGTCGACGAACGTGACGGCGCCTGCGACGGATCTGGGGGGTGCCAAGGACGACGACCGTCCGATCACGGTCATCGGTGGTGAGTTCAACGAGAACACTGGCAGTGCGGTCTTTACCGTCAAGGCCAACCCGAACCAGTACCTGACCCTGGACGTTGTCGATGCGGCTGCGAGCGGCAAGGCACCGACGGGCGATGACGAGGGCAAGCCCAATGACAGCCTGGATCTGGCGCCCATCTACTACTCGATCGACGGCGGCAAGACCTGGGTGAAATACCAAGGTCCGTTCCAGGCGGGCGCAGTTGACGTGTTGGTGGCAGTTGATGTCAGCAACGAGGCTGACGACGTCTACGAGGGCGAGGAGCAATTCAAGCTCATTGTCAACGAAGGCAAATCTACCGAGTCCTCGGCTTACGCGTCTCTGCTTGACGATGGGACTGGCACGGTGACCGATCCGATCACCGACGAGACCCAGGACTACAGTGGCACGGACAACGGTGAGCCCAAGGACGACGACCGCCCCATCACCGTCACCGGCGGTACCTACAACGAAGGCTCGCCGTATGCCGTCTTCACGGTCAACGCGAACCCCGGCCAGCTCATCACGCTCGACGTGCGCGATGCAGCCGAGGCAGGCAAGACACCCACGGGCGACAACGAGGGCAACGACGCCCTTGATGGCGACAGCCTGGACCAGGCACCGATCTACTACTCGCTCGATGGGGGTGAAACCTGGAACCTGTACACCGGAGCTTTCCAGGCGGGTGCTGGCCCGGTTCTGGTGGCGGTTGACATCGGCAACGAGCACGATTCGGTCTACGAGGGCGAAGAGCAGCTGCAGCTGGTCGTGTCCTCGAGCGGCCGTGACTACGCCGGCTACGCCTCCATCTTCGATGATGGCACTGGGGACCTGGTCGCAGTCGACGACAAGGGCGATCCGCGGATCGATGGAGCAGGTCAGCCGGTGCTGGACATGTCCGTCAAGGACGACGACCGTCCCAAGCCGATCCCGATCATCCCGCGGGCCACCGTCATCGTGCCTTCGGCTCCGATCGAGGTGCCGCCCGAGCAGCCCCTGCGACCGGAGTCGCCGCTGCCCCCGTCGCTGCCATCGCCCGAGGTGCTGCAGAACAGCCTGATGGTGTTCAGCGGTATCACCGACCAGTTTGCCGAGCCTGGCCGCCAGACCAGCTTTGCCCTGCCGGCGGATGCCTTCGTCCACACCCAGCCGGACGCCTTGCTGTCCCTGAGCGCCAAGCAGGCCGATGGCAGCGACCTGCCCAACTGGATCCAGTTCGATCCGCAGTCTCGGACTTTCCTGGTCAATCCGCCTGCTGGCTTCAGAGGCGAGATCAAGATCGTCGTGAAGGCCCGCGACAGCGAGGGGCGCGAGGCCACCGCGCCGTTCCGCTTCTTCATCGGCAAGAAGCAGGAGCAGTCGGCGCTTGACACCAAGCCCACCCTGGGCCGGGCCAGCCTGAGCGAAAAGCTCCTGACCGCCAAGCGCAGCCATCTGGCGGGCGCAAGCCTGGACTCCGCCTTGTCCAGCCAGGAGTGGTCGGACTTGCCGCCCGTGAAGGAGCGCAAGTTTGCTGTAAAGCGTGAGGTTGCCAAGGTCTGATGAGCGTAGTCCATCCAACTGGCCAGGGCGGCAATCAGGCCCTGGCCAGTCTGTGGGAGCTGTCGCGCCGCGCGCGCCAGGCCAGCTCGCAGGCCGAGCTCGGCTTCCTGCTGGTCAATGACACCCACGCGCTGCTGCCCTACCGGCAGGCGGCGCTCTGGTTCGAGGACTTGGGGGTCACCACCCTCTCCGGGGTCGTCCAGCCCGAGGCCAACGCGCCTTATGCGCTGTGGCTGAACCAGGTCTGCCGCCATCTCTCGAGCCAGGGTGGCGAGCTGCGCTGCCTGTCAGCCCAGGATCTGCCAGACGAACTGGCGGTGCAATGGGCCGACTGGTGGCCGGCCCATGCGCTGTGGCTGCCCTTGCCGGCCAAGCCGGGCCGGCAGGAGCAGGGCGGGGTGGTGTTTGTGCGAGACACCGCCTGGCCGCCAGCGGCGCTGCCCTGGATGCAGGAGTGGTGCGCGGCCTGGTGGCTGGCCTATCACGCCTTGTCCGCTGGCCGCCGCAAGGGCGTGCGCAGCCTGCGGTCGCGGTTGCGCCAGCACCTGGCGCCGGTGCCCGGAAAAGCCTGGTGGCAGCAGACGCGCGTGCGCTGGCTGGGCGCCATCGTGCTGGTCCTGCTGCTGCCGGTCCGGCTGACCGTGCTGGCTCCGGGCGAGCTGGTGCCGGCCAATCCGCTGGTGGTGCGGGCCCCGCTGGACGGGGTCATCGACGTCTTCCATGTGGAGCCCAACCAGGCCGTGCAGAAGGACCAGCCGCTGTTCGGCTTTGACGAGGCGCTGATCAAGAGCCGGCTGGACGTGGCGAAGCAGAACCTGGCCACCGCCGAGACGGAATACCGGCAAACGACGCAGCAGGCACTGCTCGACCCCAAGTACCGCAACCAGCTCGCCCTGTTGACGGGCAAGATCGAGGAGCGTCGCGCCGAGGTGGACTATCTGCGGGAACAGTTCAATCGATCCCGGGTGCTCGCTGCGGTCGAGGGCATGGCGCTGTTCGATGGGCCGTCCGAATGGATCGGACGCCCCGTCACCGTGGGCGAGCGCATCATGCGCATTGCTCGCCCCGACGACAACGAGGTCGAGGTTTGGCTGCCGCTGGCCGATGCCGTGGCATTTGTGCCCGGCACCGACGTCACGCTCTACCTGAGCGCGAGTCCCCTGTCGCCGGTCGACGCCAAGCTGCGCTACATGGCGCACGAGGCAGTCCAGCGCCCCGACGGCCAGTATGCCTACCGCATCCGCGCTTCGCTGGTCGGGAAGAGCCAGCACCGGGTCGGCATGAAGGGCACCGCCAAGCTCCATGGCGGCTGGGTGCCGCTGGCGTATTGGGTGTTCCGCCGTCCCTGGGCCGGCTTGCGCACCACGCTGGGGATCTGAGCCATGCCCTTGCCCCCGTTTCGCGAGGAGCTCGACCTCCTGCCTGGCCCGACGATGCCGGACGGCCAGCCCAGCTGGACCTTGCACGACCCGGTGCGCAACCTGTTTTTCCGGATCGACTGGCCCACCTTCGAGATCCTGCAGCGCTGGCATCTCGATGATCCCGCCCGTATCGCCGCCGAGGTGTCGGAGCAGACCACGCTGCAGCTGGAGCCGGAGGATGTCGAGGGGGTCGCGCAGTTCCTGCTGCAGAACCAGCTGCTCCAGCCCGGTGCCGGCATGACGGCGCGCAAGCTGGCCGAACGGCTGCAGAGCCTGCAGGGCAGTCCCTTCAAGTGGCTGCTGCACCACTACCTGTTCTTCCGGGTGCCACTCTGGCGCCCCGATGCCTGGCTGGCCCGCTGGCTCGGGCTGGCCCGGTTGTTCTACACCCGGACCTTCATGTGGCTGACGCTGGGTGCTCTGCTGCTGGGCTTGTCGCAGGTGGTCCGGCAGTGGGACGGCTTCACCGCCACCCTGGTCGACACCTTCAACTGGGAGGGGCTGGCTGCCTACGGCTTGGCGCTGATCGTGGTCAAGTTCCTGCATGAGCTGGGGCATGCCTTCACCGCCAAGCGGCTGGGCTGCCGGGTGCCGACCATGGGGGTCGCCTTCCTGGTGATGTGGCCGGTGGCCTACACCGACACCAACGAGACCTGGCGCCTGACCGACAACCGCCAGCGGCTGCAGGTGGCCTGCGCCGGCATCGCGACCGAACTGGTGCTGGCCGCCTGGGCGACGCTGGCCTGGGCGCTGCTGCCCGAGGGGCCGCTCAAGGCGAGCGCCTTCGTGCTGGCGACCACCAGCTGGATCGCGACCCTGGCCATCAACGCCAGCCCGTTCATGCGCTTCGACGGCTACTTCATCCTGTCGGACTGGCTGGACTGGCCCAACCTGCACGAGCGCAGCTTTGCGCTGGCGCGCTGGCGGCTGCGCGAGATCCTGTTCGACCTCGGCCATCCGCCGCCCGAGCATCATCCGCTGCCACGCCAGCGTGCCCTGATCGCTTTCGCCTGGGCCACCTGGCTGTACCGGCTGGTGCTGTTCCTGGGCATCGCGGCGCTGGTCTACCACTTCTTCTTCAAGGCGCTCGGCATCCTGCTGTTCTGGGTCGAGATCGTCTGGTTCGTGCTGTGGCCTATCGGTCGCGAGCTCAAGGTCTGGCGGGAGAACTGGCCTGTCATCCGGCGCCAGTCCCGGAGCCGGGCCAGCGCCCTGGTGGCCTTGTCGATCCTGGTGGTGTTCGTCCTGCCGTGGCCGGGCCGCGTCACCGCCAGCGCCTTGCTGCGCCCGGCTGACATCTGGCCGGTCTTTGCGCCCGCAGGGGCCCGGGTCGATGGCCTGCCGCACCGGGAGGGCGATCTGGTCCGGCAGGGCGAGGCCATCGTGCTGCTGCATGTGCCCGACCTGGAACTGCGCCGCCAGACGCTGCAGGGGCAGGTCGAGCAGCTCAGGTGGAAGGCTGCCACGGCCGGCTTTGATGCCGAGGCCCGCGCCCGCTTGCAGGTCAACCAGGAAGCGCTGGGGACGGCTCAGTTCGAGCTGATCAGCGTGGAAGCCGAGCTGCAGCGCTACGCCCCCCTGGCGCCGTTCGACGGCCGCTTGCGTGACTTGGACCCGGACCTGCAGCAGGGCCAGTGGCTGTCCAGGAAGGAACGGATCGGACTGCTGATCCGCGAGGACGGGCGCTGGCTGGTCGAGACCTGGCTGGACGAGGAAGCCGTGCAGCGGATGGCGCCGGGCCAGCAGGCGCTGTTCGTGACCGAGGGTCCCGTGGTCCGGACCCTGGGCCTGACCGTCACTGACATTGCCCGCGATGCCTCGCGCGCCTTGCCGCGCGGTGAGCTGGCGGCCCATCTCGGCGGCCATCTCCTCACGCGCGAGAAGAATGGCCAGCTGGTTCCGGAGCGCTCGGTCTATCGCGTGATGCTGTCGCCGCAGGACGGGCAGGAGCTGTCGGAACTGTCAGCCCTGAGCCTGCGTGGCAAGGTCACCGTCCACGCCGGCTGGGAGTCGCCCGGCTGGCGCTATGTCCGCCAGTTGCTGGCGGTGCTGGTCCGTGAACTGGGCTTCTGATCCACCCGCTACACTGCCGCCTGCAACTGCAGGGGGGGATATGGGTCGCGGACATGTGTATCTGGTGGACGACAATTCCGACATCCGTTTTCATGTCGGGGATTTGCTGCAACTGCTCGGCTATTCGGTCGAGACCTTTGACGGGGTGGAGGATTTCTTCCGGCGCGCCCTGCCGGTGACGCCCGCGGTGGTGCTGATGGACATGCGCATGCCCGGGCCGACTGGCGTCGAGGCCCATGTTCGCCTGCAGCAGCTGGGGCGCAGCACGCCGGTCATCTACCTCAGCGGGGAAAGCTCGAGCCAGGAGATCATCGACGCCATGAAGCTGGGCGCGGTGGATTTCCTGCTCAAGCCGGTGGACCGCAAGTCGATGCAGGCTGCGATCGAGAGGGGGCTGGAGCTGGACCGCCGGCTCAGCCAGCAGCGCGAGCGCTTGCGCCAGGTGATGCAAGGCTTCGACACCTTGTCATGGCGTGAGAAAGAGGTGTTCCCGTTCCTGTTGCGTGGCATGGGCAACAAGCAGATCGGCGAGGTCATCGGCGTGCAGGCCGGCACCATCAAGAAATACCGCGCCGCGGTGTTCGAGAAGATGGGAGTCCAGGCGACCGACGAGCTGATTGTCCTGTGCCAGGGCCTGGAATCCCATTTCCATCAGGCTGACGACAGATCATCATGAATTTACATCCTGCCACCAAGCTATTGATCCTGCTGTGCTTGTCGTTGGTTCTGATGGTGCCGCTGCTGGCGTGGTTCGCCATCATTCGCCAGAATTACGATAGATCGGCGAAGTGGTGGTATTCCGGGCTGGCTGTCAGCGGCGTGGGCATCTTGCTGGTAGCGATCCTGCAGCGGGCATCTGCCTATACGGCCTGGCTGATGGTCCTGGCCATCATCATGTGCATCCATGCGGTGCAGCTTGATCTGGGGAGGCGTTTCCCCGGCGGACGCGTGGTCGGCTTGGCTTATGCCGTGTTTTTGGGTGTGACATGGGCCATTGAGCTGGCGGGCGACTGGCTGACGATGGGCGCAGCCCTCTTCCTGTCGGTGCTCCTGGTGGCCGAGTCGTACCTCTTGCATCTGTTGCTTGAAGTCCGTCGCATTCACCGGAGCGGGGGGCTGCTGATCGCGATCACGGGCTTGGGCCCCATCATGCTGGTCAATGCGGTCCGCCTGGTGCACGCGATCAGCCAGGGGGCGGCAGACCCGATTTTCTCGCTGACCCTGATGACCAATGCTGCCATAGTGGGTACCACACTGTCCGAGGTCTTGATGACCATGGGATACGCGGTCTTCACGCTGGAAAAATCCTACCAGCGTCACCTGAGGGACAAGGAGCAGCTCGCGCGCGCCGGGGAACAGGCCAGGCTCGCCGATACCCATGCACGAGAGTTGCAGTCCATCATCGGGCAGCGCGACGCCATGATCATGCTCAACTCGCGCTTTTCTGCCGTCAACAGCCTGGCGATCTACAACTCGGCGATCGTGCACGAACTCAGCCAGCCGCTGCAGAGCGTGCAGACTATCGTGGACAAGCTTGGCATCAAGGCGGAGCATTACGCCCCCATGCTGTCGTCCGACATCAGTGCCGTGACCCAGAAGATCGAGCAGGTCTCGGCCGTCCTCACGTCCTTGCGACGCCTGATCAGCTCACAAGCACCCACCCAGGAACTGATGCGGCTCGACCAGGTACTGGGCGAAATTGCTCCCATCATGAGGAGCGAAGCCAGCCGGCGTGGCATAAACCTCGATTACCGCTATCCGGTCGACCTGGGTTCCCTGCAGATCCAGGTCAACCGGGTCCTGTTTGAACGCGTGATGTTCAACATCGTGACCAACGCGCTGGAAGCGTTTGCCAGCTCCGGCATCAGCCAGCCCCAGGTCTGTATCGAGGTCGACACGGGTCAGATGCAAAAATGCCCGTTCGTCGTGATCCGGGTCGAGGACAACGGGCCGGGATTTCCGACCGAGGTGCTGGCGGCGGAAAGAATGCCCCTGGTGACGAGCAAAGTCGGTGGCTCCGGCATCGGCCTGGCGCTGGCCGGAATCATCGTCGAATCCTGGCGCGGAACCCTGCGACTGTCCAACGGGTCGGCGCAGGGCAGGACCGGGGCGCGGGTCGAGCTCACCCTGCCGACCCACTGATTGCAGTGGGCCTGCAGGGCGCCCAGCGCCCCTCAGCCTCAGAGCCGCTCGAAGATGGCGGCGATGCCCTGGCCGCCGCCGATGCACATCGTCACCAGCGCGTAGCGGCCGCCGGTGCGCTGCAGCTCGTAGAGCGCCTTGGTGGCAATCACAGCGCCGGAGGCACCGATTGGGTGGCCGAGCGCGATCGCGCCGCCGTTGACGTTGGTCCTGGCCGGATCGAGACCCAGGCCGCGCGAGACCGCGATCGCCTGCGCCGCGAAGGCCTCGTTGCTCTCGATCACGTCGATCTGGTCGAGCGTCAGGCCGGCCTTCTTGAGCGCCAGGCGGGTGGCCGGGATCGGGCCCTCGCCCATGACGTCGTTGGGCACGCCGGCGACCGCGTAGGAGGCCAGTCGCGCGATCGGCTGGTGGCCATGGGCGGCGGCGACCGCTGCGTCGGCCAGCACGAAGAAGGATGCGCCGTCGTTGATGCCCGAGGCGTTGCCGGCGGTCACCGAGCCGTCCTTCTTGAAAGCCGGCTTCATCTTGGCCAGCGCTTCCAGCGTGGTGCCGGGCTTGACATGCTCGTCGGTGTCGAAGACGACATCGCCCTTGCGGGTCTGCTTGACGATCGGCACGATCTGGGACTTGAAGCGGCCCTCGGCGATCGCGGCGGCGGCGCGGCGGTGCGACTCGGCCGCGACCGCGTCCTGCTCCTCACGCGAGATGCCCCACTTGCTGACCAGGTTCTCGGCCGTGATGCCCATGTGGCCGACGCCGAACGGGTCGGTCAGCGTGGCGACCATGGTGTCGATCAGCTTGGTGTCGCCCATGCGGGCGCCGCTGCGCATCGCCGGCGACAGGTAGCCGCCGCGGCTCATGACCTCGACGCCGCCGCCGATGCCGTAGTCGCAGTCGCCGAGCAGGATGTTCTGCGCCGTCGTCACGATGCCCTGCAGGCCCGACGAGCACAGGCGGTTGACCGACATCGCGACCGAGTCCATCGGCAGGCCGGCCTGGATCGATGCCACGCGCGCCACGTAGGCGAAGCGGCTCTCGGTCGGGATGGTGTTGCCCACCGTCACGTAGTTGATCGCCTGCGGGTCGACGCCGGAGCGCTCGACCGCCGCCTTCATCACGCTGCCGGCCAGTTCCGCCGGCTCGATGTCGGCCAGGGCGCCGCCGAAAGTGCCGATCGCCGACCGCACCGCACTGAGAACCACCACGTCACGTTGACTCATGTCCGTCTCCTGTAAAAAATGACCTGCATCAGAATGGGCAAGGTGAAGACCATTCTAGGCCCGCAGGTTTTCCGGGCACTTACAGCCGGGGTGGCGCGCGGCGGCCAGCTCAGCCCAGATGGGGCATGGCGCGGATCCTGGGTCCGATGAATTCCAGGAAGTTCTGTGCAGCCGGGGAGAGCGAGCGGCCGCGCCGCGTGAAGACCTCGAAGCTGCGCCGCACCTCGGGACTGTTGAGCTTGCTCATTCGCAGGCCGTAGAGATCGACCAGCGAGCCGGCGTAGGGAATGCACAGCGCCACCCCGAGGCCGGCCTTGACCATCGACAGGGCGGTGGACATGTAGGCGACCTCGGTCGCGGGGCTGAAGCCCAGCGCCGGATCGGCCGCGCGCAGGTCCTGGGTCAGGCGTTCGGTGAACTGCCCCTGCAGCGTGATGACCGGGTGGCCCTGCAGGTCGGACCAGCGCAGCCGCCTGATCCTGCCCAGCGCGTGGCCGGGCGGGAACACCGCCATGAACGGGCCGTCGAACAGCCGGGTCGAACTGATATCGGAATTGGGCTCGCGCTCCGGCCCGATGCCCATTTCCACCTCGCCCGAGAAGACATGGGCCATGACGTCCTCTACCGGGGTGTCGACGAGCTTGACCCGGCTCATCGGGTACTGGGACTGGAAGCCGGCGATCAGGTCCGCCATCAGCGTCGAGGCCAGCAGCTGCGACGCGGCGATCCTGACGACCCCGGTCTGCAGCAGCGTGGGGTCGATGATCCGCTGCAGCATCTCGTCGAGATCCTGCAGGTTGGCGTCGAGCTGCGGGTAGAGCAGGGTGCCGGCCTCGGTCAGGTAGACGCGCCGCGTGCTGCGGTCGACCAGCCGCGTGCCCAGCGTCTGCTCGAGTTCCTTGATCAGGCCGCTGAGCGCCGACTGCGTGATGTACAGGCTCTCGGCCGCCAGCGTGAAGCTGCCGGTGCGCGCGACCGCCAGGAAGGCGCGCAACTGCCTGAGCGTGACATTCATTTGATTTTCCGATCAATCTATAAGAAAAAACCGTTTGCATGATAGATCGATCTGGCATTCAATGGCGATACTTACCCCGCCATCCATCAGAGGAAACACCATGCTCGTACAGAAGATCCACCATGTCGCCTACCGCTGCAGGAACACCAAGACCACCGTCGAGTGGTACGAGAAGCATCTCGGCATGAAGCTGGTGCTCGCGATCGCCGAGAACGAGGTGCCCTCCACCAAGGCACCCGATCCCTACATGCACACCTTCCTGGATGCGGGCGACGGCAACATCCTGGCCTTCTTCGAGCTGCCCAGCCAGCCGGACATGGGCCGCGACGAGAACACCCCGACCTGGGTGCAGCACCTGGCGCTCAAGGTCGGCAGCTACCAGGACCTGATCGACACCAAGGCCAGGCTGGAGGCCGAGGGCATCGAGGTGGTGGGGCCGACCGACCACACCATCTTCAAGTCGATCTACTTCTTCGACCCCAACGGCCATCGCCTGGAGCTGGCCTGGGACTGCGGCACGCCCAGGATGATGCAGATGCTCGACGAGGTGAAGTGGGACATGGTCAACGAGTGGGACCAGACCAAGAAGGCGCCCAAGCATGCCGCCTGGATGCATGATGGCAGCCTGTCCGCCTGATCGCTGTTCCTGACTTGATTGCAATATCCATGAGCCTGCTCAATCACACTCACGATCCCGCCGCCCGCAGCTGGGTGGCTTCCGCCAACCAGACGGGTGGCGACTTCCCGATCCAGAACCTGCCGTTCTGCGTGTTCCGGCGCCGGGGCGCTGGCGAAGCCTTCCGCGGCGGCGTGGCCATCGGCGACCAGGTCATCGACCTGGCGCGCCTGGCTGCGGCCGCCGCGCTGCAGGGCCTGGCCGCCGAGGCGGCGCAGGCCGGCGCGCAGCCCACGCTCAATGCGCTGATGGCCCTCGGCCCGGTGGCCTGGACGGCGCTGCGCCACGGCCTGTTCGACCTGCTCAAGGACGGCGCCGCCGGCGCGGCAGTCGATGCACTGCGCGGCTGCCTGGTCGCGCAGTCTGAAGCGGAATACACCCTGCCGGCGCAGATCGGCGACTACACCGACTTCTACACCTCGGTGCACCACGCGACCAATATCGGCAAGCAGTTCCGCCCCGACAACCCGCTGCTGCCCAACTACAAGTGGGTGCCGATCGGCTACCACGGCCGCGCGTCGAGCATAGTCATCTCGGGCCAGGCCTTTCCGCGCCCGAAGGGTCAGCTCAAGGCGCCCGATGCCGAAGCACCGGTGCTGGCACCCAGCAAGCGGATGGACATCGAGCTCGAGCTCGGCATCTTCATCGGCCAGGGCAACGAGCCGGGCGACCCGATCGGCATCGAGGACGCCGAAGGCCATGTCTTCGGCATCTGCCTGCTCAACGACTGGTCGGCGCGCGACATCCA
>JBDLTM010000055.1:0-10887 GCA_039805805.1 Pseudomonadota bacterium
TGCTGCCGGACAGCTACCCCGGCTCGTCCTGAGCTGCCCTGTCTTACCATTGTCGCTTTTCACTGTCGCACCAAGCCCATGACTCCCGAAGCCCTGCTCAAGAACCTATCCCTTGTTGCCGGCGCCAGCCTGCTGGCTGGCGTGGCGCTGCAGCCCGTGGCCGCGCAGACCGACGCGGGTGCGCCGCTCAGGCTGCTGGTTGGCTTCCCGGCCGGCGGCAGCACCGACGCGATCGCGCGCCATCTGGCACAGGGACTGCAGCAGGAGCTCGGCCGCAACGTGGTGGTCGAGAACAAGCCCGGCGCCGGCGGCCAGATCGCGGCCCAGGCGCTCAAGGCGGCCCGCCCCGACGGCAACACCCTGTTCGTCTCCAACAGCCACACGGTGGCGATGATCCCGCTCACGCTGCTCAACCCCGGCTTCGATCCGCAGAAGGACTTCGCGCCGGTCGGCCTGCTGGCGATCAACCCCGACGTGATGGCGGTCAGCACCGCGGTACTCGGCACCACCGGCAGCGGCCTGCGCGTGTTCGCCCAGTGGGCCAAGGCCAATCCGGGCAAGGCCAGCGTTGGCGTGCCGGCGCCGGCCAGTGCGCCGGACTTCGCCGTCGGCCTGGTCGGGCGCGGCCTTGGGGTCGATCTGGTCTCGGCGCCCTACCGCGGCGATGGCCCGATCGCGCTCGACCTGGTTGCTGGCCAGATCCCGGCCGGCATCGGCTCGGTCGCGGCCATGCTGCCTCATGCCAAGGCTGGCAAGGTCCGCATCGTGGCCGTCAACGGCAGCAAGCGCCTGCCGCAGCTGCCCGACGTCCCGACCTATGCGGAGCAGGGCATCAAGGGCTACGAGGAAGTGATCTTCACCGCCGTGTTCGCGCCCGCCGGTATCCCGGCGCCGCTGCTGAAGGACTACAGCCGTGCGATCGCCAAGGTGGTGAAGACGGCGGAATTCGGCGACAAGCTCAGCGCCCTCGGCGTCATCCCGGCCGCGAGCACGCCGGCCGAGCTCGGCGCGCGCGTCGAGGCGACCCGCAAGTCCTGGACCGCCATGGTCAGGAACGCCGGCTACCAGCCGAAGTGATGGCGCTTGCGGCCGCCAGCGGCCGCTCAGCGCCGGGCGGCATGCGCCAGCGCGAAGTCGGCTATTCGAGCGATGTCGGCCAGCTCGAGACGCTCCAGTCCGGCCGAGATGGCCTCTGGCAGCGGGCCGTCGCTCGCGATGCCGATGATGCCGGGCCAGTCGCCGGCCAGCGGCGAGCGGCCCGGCCCGGCGCGCCAGACCTCGAGCTTGGGGAAGTCGCCGCCCTTGAAGCCCTCGACCAGCACCAGGTCGCAGGCCTGCAGCCGATCGAGCAGGTAGTCCAGCGGCGGCTCGTCGGCGCCGCGCAGCTCGTGCATCAGCGCCCAGCGCTGCTGGCCCAGCAGCAGCACCTCCTGGCAGCCGGCCTCGCGCAGCCGGTACGAGTCCTTGCCGGGGCGGTCGATCTCGATGTCCTTGTGGCTGTGCTTGATCAGCGAGACGCGCAGGCCGCGCGCGCGCAACTCGGGCAGCAGGCGCTCGAGCAGCGTGGTCTTGCCCATGCCGGAATGGCCTGCGATCCCGAACACGCGGTTGCGGGCCGCAGCGCCGGCTCCACCACCCGGCTGCGGATCATGCTTGATGGTGGAATGAGGCATTTACCAGCCCAGTCCTTTCTGCAGCCCGATCAGCAGTCCCATGCCGAGCAGGAAGGGCAGCCAGGACCTGCGGGTGCGCAGGGTGATCAGGCACACGACGATGCCGGCGAGCAGCTTGGGGTTGATGGGCTGGATCGAGCCCTGCACCAGCAGCAGGTCGGGCGCGATCAGGGCCGCCAGCGCGGCGGCCGGCGCGTAGCGCAGCGCCCGCTGCAGCGCGGGGGGCAGCCGGCCCCTTTCCCCGGGGATGATGAAGCTGCCGCGCGTGATCAGCGTCGTCGCGGCCAGCAGCCCGAAGGCCAGCCAGAGCCAGAATCCCTCGATCATTTGCCCGCCCTCCTGCCATGCCAGGATTCGGCGACGAAGCCGGTCGCGATGCCAGCGCCGATCGCGATGAACAGCCCCAGACGTAGCGGCAGCGCATGCAGCAGCACGGCCGCCAGGCCGGCCACCAGCGCCGCCAGCAGCATGGGGCGGGTGCGCGCCAGAGGCACCAGCATCACCAGCAGCGCGATCGTCGCCATGAACTCGAGCGACCAGTCGCGCGGCAGCCATCCGGCCCCGAGCACGCCGACCAGCACGCAGGTTTGCCACAGAAGCCAGCCGTAGAGGGAAGGCGCGAGGTAGTAGCCCCAGCGCCAGTGCGGGTCCTTGTCGGTGAGCAGGCGCGGCGACAGCAGCGTGAAGGCGCTGTCGGTCAGCAGATAGCTGCTGGCGACGCGCTGGGCCCAGGGCCGGTCATGGAAGACCGGGGCCAGGCTGGCGCTGAAGATCACGAAGCGCAGGTTGAGCACCAGGCCGGTCAGGAAGATCAGCCACAGCGGCGCGCCCGATGCGATCAGCGGCAGCGCGCCGAGCTGGGCCGTCGCCGCGTAGACCAGCAGGCTCATGCCCATCGCGTCGCCGGCCGAGAGTCCGCTCGAGCGCATCGCCAGCCCGGTCACCACGGCCCAGGAAATGGTGCCGACCGAGAACGGCAGCATGGTGAGGAGTCCCTCGCGGGCCCCTTGTCGGAAAGCAGGGTTCATCAGGGATGTGGGTGAATAAAGCAACAGTCTAGTGCCTCGACAGGCACCATGCCGGTGCGGATGTTTCGCCATGCACCCGTATGATGCGAACCTGAATCATTTCCGTCCTGGGCCAACAGCGCCAGGACAGTCGACTGGAGAGACTATGGCGGGCTTGTCTGAGTGGGGTGTCTGGCTGCGGCATGGACTGGAGTTGGCCGCGACGGTGGCCTTTGCCCTGTCGGGTGCGATGACGGGCGCACGCAGCCGCCTGGATGCCGTCGGCGTTTTTGCCGTGGTCTTCCTGACCGCCTTCGGCGGGGGCACTTTGCGCGACATCCTGCTCGACATCAGGCCCTTCTTCTGGGTCCGGCATGTCGAATACCTGTGGGGGGTGGTGGCGCTGGCCGCGGCTGCCATGGCCTTCATGCGCAAGCGGCATTTCGAGCCGACCGAGCGCGCGATCCAGCTGCCCGACGCCATCGGCCTCGGACTGTTCGCGGCGGTGGGCGTCGACCTGGGCCGCATCCACGGCATGCCGATGCTGGTGGCGGTGATGATGGGCGTCGTCACCCCCGTGTTCGGCGGAGTGCTGCGCGACCTGGTCTGCAACCGCATCCCGGAAGCGTTCAGCGACCACCGGCCCTACGCGCTGTGCGCCTTCCTGGGCGGCTGGCTCTATCTCGGGCTGGATTTGCTGGCCCTGAACGAATGGCTGTCGCTGGGGCTCACCGTCGCCTTCACCGCAGGACTGCGCCTGCTGGCGCTGCGGTTCGACTGGCGGCTGCCGGTCTGGAAGATCTGACGGCGGCGCCGGCGCCAGACCGCGCCTGGGATGGTAAGGTTCCCGCTTTCACCGGGCCTGCAGGACGCAGGCCAGACCATCATCGAGACCCGTCAAGCACATGAACCCCTTGCCTCCCTGCCCGAAGTGCCAGTCCGAATTCACCTACGAGGACGGCAGCCAGCTGATCTGCCCCGAATGCGGCCATGAATGGAGCGCCGCCGAGCCCGCGCCGGCCGAGGAGGTCGCCAAGGTCTGGAAGGACGCCAACGGCAATGTCCTGCAGGATGGCGACACCGTGACCCTGGTCAAGGACCTCAAGGTCAAGGGTTCGTCGACGGTGATCAAGGTCGGTACCAAGGTCAAGAACATCCGCCTGATCGAGGGCGATCACGACATCGACTGCAAGATCGAGGGCTTCGGCCCGATGCAGCTCAAGTCCGAGTTCATCAAGAAGGCCTGATTCCCGATCCGGGTCTGTTTCACGTGAAACAGACCAGGTCTTGTCCTTTCGCTAGCCTTGGCGGACCAGTTCGCTGGCCGTCTGCCAGAGTTCCTCGACGTCGGCCAGCAGCCCGTCCGGTGCCAGCCGGCCCGGCTGCGCCCGACGCCCGACGGCCTGCTGGATCGCGGCGTTGAACGGCGTCGGCACGCCATGCAGGCGGCCGAGCAGCACCACCTCGCCGTTGAGGAAGTCGAGCTCGTGCGAGCGGCCGCGCACCAGGCTCTGCCAGGTCGACTGCTGGCCCGGCTCTATGCCGCTGCCCGGCGCTATGCCCCAGTGCGCCACGCTGTGGCGGCGCTCCTGCTGCCTCGCCGGTTCCAGGCCCATGGCCGCGAGCACGGCCAGCGCCTCTTGCAGCATGCGCTGGCTGTAGGCCTGCAGCCGCGCCGGGCTGCCGCCAAACAGGTCGAGCGCGTTGTTGCGCACGCTGTTGAGCAGCTTGGCCGCCTTCCAGCGCATGATGTCGGGCTTGGACTCGGCCAGGTAGCCGGCGCGCTCCAGGTCGACGGCGATCGCGTCCGCCACCGGGTCGGCCCCGGCCGGGAAGCGCCCGACGACGACCAGCCCCGGCTCCGGGTAGCCGCCGACGACGATCTCGCCCAGGCGGGTGAAGCGCGCCGGGGTGTTGATGCTGGCGCCGTGGACTTGTCCGAAGTAGCGCAGCGCGATGCGCTCGGCCGCCAGCCCGTTCTGCGGCGTCAGTGCCGGCAACTCGCTCGCGCAGCGCGCGGGACCCGCGCCCTGCACCGGGCGCCAGGCCCAGTCGCGGCAGGCCGCCTCGAGGTCCTGCGTCTTGGTCGCGAACACCAGCCGGTCGTCCTGGCCCAGCGCCACCTGCTCGATCGCCGCGCAGGTCTGCAGGCGCAGGCGCTGCGTGCCCTGCGGCCGCACATAGTCGATGCCATGGGCCTCGATGTGGCGGATCTGCTCGCCGCGGCCGACCAGCAGGTAGGGAATGCCGTGCAGCTCGCACTGCGCGGCCAGGCTCGCGCCGATCGCGCCGGCGCCGATGATGATGTACCGATTCATGCCAGCTCGCCTTTCTCCATTCATGCCCCGCATTGTGGAGCACGGGCCCGATCTATAATGAGGCCGTCATTGGGGAGTAGCCTCTCTTCGCCCCGAAGAGGCTTGCGTCAACACACTTGTCCCGCAGGACATGGCGCAAGCGGTTCCCGAGCCTGGCAAGACCTTTGACCACTGTGCCTCCGTTTCTGGCCGGGGATGCGCCGTGGTCATTCGTCTGCATTCCGGCCGAGGAAACATCATGGAATCCCTGCTCGTGTCGACCGGAGTCGTCGCCCTAGCCGAAATCGGCGACAAGACCCAGCTGCTCGCCTTCCTGCTCGCGGCGCGATTCAAGAAACCCCTGCCCATCATCGTCGGCATCCTGCTGGCCACCATCGTCAACCATGGCCTGGCCGGCGCCGTCGGCGCCTGGATCACCAGCACCGTCAGCCCCGAGATCCTGCGCTGGGTGCTCGGCCTGTCCTTCATCGCGATGGCAGTCTGGACCCTGATCCCCGACGAGATCGAGGAGGAGGAGGCCCAGATCGCGCGCCGCTTCGGCGTCTTCGGCGCAACGCTGATCACCTTCTTCCTGGCCGAGATGGGCGACAAGACGCAGATCGCGACCATCGCGATGGCGGCCCGCTACGAGGATGCGCTGCTGGTCGTCATCGGCACCACGCTGGGCATGATGATCTCGAACGTGCCGGCCGTCTTTGCCGGCGACAAGCTGGCCAGCAAGATCCCGATGAAGCTGGTGCACGGCATCGCGGCCGGCGTGTTCGCGATCCTGGGCGTGGCGACGCTGCTCGGCGCTGGCGCCCAGTTCGGCTTCTGAGGCTTCTCAGTCCGGCCCGCAGCGTTCAGGCAAACGGGTTCCTGACGCTGCGCGCTGCCAGCAGCTCGATCCGCTCGGGCAGCGCGGGGTCGGACTCCATGGCCGCGATCGCGCTGCCCAGCAGCGCGTGCAGCTCGCGCGCCAGCGCGAGGCCGCCGCGGTCGCGGCTCAGCACCAGGTCGCCGGTCAGCGTGAGCCGGTCGACCCGGTTCTCGATCTCGAGATTGCCGATTCGCACCAGGTCGCTCTCGTTGGCAAAGGGCTGGAATTCGTTCTCCATTTCGGCCTCTTTCTGCTACTTCATCAGCGGCTCATGATGCCCTTGAGCAGGTCGAGCAGCAAGCGCGAGGCGTCCTGCAGCGTGAATTCCTCTTCCTGCTGCGCCTTGCTGTCGGCCTTCCTGCCGCCGCCGCGGTTGGACTGCGGCTTGGGCAGCTCCATTGCCTTGTCGCGCGCCTGCGCCGGCAGAGCGGGCAGGGGATCGATGCCGGCGAGCTGCTGCAGCTGCGCGATGCTCAGCACCGAGTAGTCGCTGGTCTTGTCGTTGGTCACCAGGTAGGCACCGGCACGCTGCTGCTTCGGGCTGTAGATCACCTTCCAGATATGCGTGGGCACCAGCACGCCGCGGCCGATCGCCTTGAGGTCGTTGCCGACGAAGGCCGGACCGCTGACGACATAGAGCTCGCCTTCCTCGCGGGCCAGCTCGCGCGCCGCCGCCTCGATGCCGGCCCAGACGCCCGCGTTGTTCTCGTGCACCTGCGGCACCATGTTGGCGAGCGAGAACGACTCGGCCTGCGCCTTGCGCGTCGGCATGTCGGCGTTCGGCGCCAGGTGGCCGCGGTCGTAGCCCGATCTCTTGTAGTCGGACAGCTCGGCGCGGTCGCGCTCGGGCAGCCGGTCCTCGGCCTGGAAGCTGTCCTGGCGCGAGAGCTCGCGCGCCTTCTCCAGGTTCTGGCGCGTCAGCCGCTCGGCGGCGTACAGCGGCGTGCGGCTGATGCCGGAGTGCAGCACGGCGAAGGCGGTGTAGCAGAGCTCCTGGGTGCGCGGCTTGAACTTGGGATTGACGAGCTGCGGCGGCTGGCCGGCGGCGAAATGCTGCGGGCAGCTGGAGAATTCGGCCAGCGCCTGGCTGCTGGCGGTGGTCGCCGCGAACGCGACGGCGAGGATCGGATAGGTGAGCTTCATGGCCCGCCTAGTATCCCTCCAGATCGAGCTCCTGAGGCGGCTGCAGGGTCTGCAGCGCGGCCGTGTTCCACGTGGAACAGAACAGGGCGCTGGTGCTCAGGGCCGGGCTTCGAGCCGCCTTAGCGCAGCGTCGAAGTCGAAGCCCGCGATCGCGTCGGCAAAGGACTGGAAGTCCGGCCCCAGCGCGGCGCGTGCCAGCTCGCGCTGCTCATTGAGCAGATCGATGCAGGTGGTATCGTCCTGGCGCAGCAGCTCGAGCAGGCGTTCGCGCAGCGCCTGCCAGCGAGCAGGGTCCAGGCTGGTGGCGGACTGCGAAGCCGGGGCCGGTGGCAGCCGGGCGGCGATCGAGTCGATCAGTCCGGTCAGGGCGGCGGCCATGCCGGCCAGCAGGGGTGCCGGGTCGAGCGTGCCATCACGCAGTGCTGCCTCGAGCTGCGCTGCCTGCTCCGTCAGCGGCAGTGCGCCGATCTGGGCTGCCAGGCCCTTGACCGTGTGCGCCATCCGCCGTGCCTCGTCGCGCCGGCCATCGGCCAGTGCCTGCACTATGGCCTCGGCCTGTCCGCGCTGGCTGCTGACGAAGCGTGACAGGACATCGCGGTAGAGCGCCTCGCGCCCCAGCACCAGGGACAGGCCCTGCCGGGCATCCAGTCCGTCGATCTCGGCCAGCGCGCCGAACCAGCCGGGTTCAGTCGGCTGCGGGCGGGCCGTCACGACCGCCGGCGGACGGTCGGCGGCGGACCTGACCCAGCGGTGCAGCTTGTCGACCAGATCCTGCACGTCGATCGGCTTGGCGATATGGTCGTTCATGCCCGCCTCGATGCAGCGCTCGCGGTCCTGCGCCATCGCATTGGCGGTCATCGCGAGTATCGGCAGTTCCTCCATGCCGGTCAGCTGCCGGATCGCGCGCGTCGCGCTCAGGCCGTCCATGACCGGCATCTGCATGTCCATCAGCACCACGTCATACGCCTGCTGCTGCACCTTCTGCACCGCGACCGCGCCGTTGCTGGCCAGGTCCACTTCCAGCCCCAGCATGCGCAGGAACTCGCTTGCGACTTCCTGGTTGAGCTCGTTGTCTTCCACCAGCAGCGCCCGCGCACCGACCAGCGCCTCGGATTCGCGCAGTGCGTCGGGGGGCATCGGACTGGTCGGCCGGCCCTGGCCGCCGGCCTGGCGCATCAGCGCTTCGAGCAGAGCGGAAGCGCTGACGGGCTTGGTCAGCACTTCGCTGATGCCGGCTTTGCGTGCTAGTGGCATCGCCTCGTCGCGGTCGTGGGAGGTGACCATCAGCAGCAGCGGGGCCTGCCGCAGCGCATGGCGCCGGATCTCGCGCGCCAGCTCGATGCCATCCATCCCGGGCATTTTCCAGTCCAGCAGCAGGATGTCGAAGGGCTGGCCGGCGGCGTCGGCGCGCTCGATCTCGGCCAGGGCCTCGGAGCCGGATGCCGTCGAGGTGGTGCTGGAGCCCAGGCTGTTGATCAACTCCGCCATCACCTCGCGCGCCTGCTCGTTGTCATCGACCAGCAGTACCCGCAGCCCTGTCGGGATGCCGCGTTCATGCGCCGGCTGTGCGGTATCCAGGCCGAGCCGAACCGTGAACCAGAAGGTCGAACCCTGGCCAGGCACGCTGTCGACGCCGATCTTTCCGCCCATCAGCTCGACCAGCCGCTTGGCAATCGCCAGCCCCAGTCCGGTGCCGCCATAGCGCCGGGTGGTCGAGCTGTCGGCCTGCTGGAAGCTCTGGAACAGCCTGTCGCTCTGGTCCGGGGAAATGCCGATGCCGGTGTCGCGCACCTCGAAGCGCAGCTCGGCGCCGTCGCTCGGCTGCTGCTGCAGCCCGACCCGGATCTCGACCTCGCCGCGATCGGTGAACTTGACCGCGTTGTTGGCGAGGTTGAGCAGCACTTGCTGCAGGCGCAGCGGGTCGCCGACCAGCCTGGCCGGCACGTCGGCGGCGGCTGAAACGATCAGCTCCAGGCCCTTGGCCGATGCCTTCTCGGCCACCAGCGCTGTGACATCGTCGAGCAGCTTGCCGAGGTCGAAGCCGGTCTGGTCCAGCTGCATCTTGTCGGCCTCGATCTTGCTGAAGTCCAGGATGTCGTTGATGACGCCAAGCAGCAGCTGGCTGGAGGACTGGATCTTGCGCAGGTAGTCTTGCACCCTGGGCGGGGGGCCGGCCTTGAGCGCGAGCTGGGTCATGCCGATCACCGCGTTCATCGGGGTGCGGATCTCGTGCGACATGTTCGCCAGGAAGTCAGCCTTGGCGTGCGCCGCCTCCTCGGCCGCCTCCTTGGCCAGCTTGAGCTCGGCCTCGGTCTGCTTGAGCGCGCTGACGTCGGTCAGGGTCACGATCATGCCGTCCTCGAGCAACTGGCCGCCGATCAGCAGGTTGAGCTCCCGGCCGTCCTTGCAGCGGACCCGGTACTCCCTTGACTGGACCTGTCCGTCGCCCTGGCGCGCCTGCTCGACCAGCGTGCCCCAGGTTTTCGTGACGGTGGCGCGGTATTGCGGGTCTGGATAGGCGTGCAGCATCCAGGCAGTCAGCGTCGCCACCTCCTCATGGGTGTAGCCGAACAGCTCGGTGAAGCGCCGGTTGACGGCGAGCACGCGATCGCCCTTCAAGTGAACCATGCCGACCGGCGCCGCCTCGAATAGCACGCGCAGCTGCTCGCTGGCCTGGCTCAGCGCCTGGGCCGCCTCGCGTTCGGCGCTGATGTCGTCGATGATCCAGACCGACCCTAGTCCAGGGTTGCTGGCGTCGATCGCATGGCCGATCATGCGGGTCCAGATCTGGCGGCCATCGCGGCACTGCATCAACTGCTCGCGCTGGTGGGTCCTGCCCTGCCAGATGTCGGCGTAGGCCAGCTCGCCGACGTGGCGGTATTCCTCGGCATCGGCGTACCAGACCCGGGTCGGCTGCCCAACCAGAGCGCCGTCGGGCCAGCCCAGCATCTCGTGCATGCGGTGGTTGCAGCGGGTCGCGACCCTGTCCTTGAGCAGCACGATGCCCGAGCTGGCGGCCTCCAGGACAGCCTGTAGCTCCGATGCCGCCAGGCTCAGGGCCTCGCTGGCAGCCCGCTGCTCGGTGATGTCCTCGATCAGGGCGACGATGCCGGCGCCAGGGTCGGCTACATCGATCGCATGCGCCGACAGCCTGGCCCAGAACAGGCGGCCGTCCTTGCGCCGCAGCTCTTGTTCGGTCACATTGGTGCCGCCCTCCGCGATCTGGCGGTAGATGGCCTCGCCGGCGCGCTCCCAGCTCTCGTCATCCTCATACAGCAGCCGGGTTGGCTGGCCGGCCAGCTCGGTGCGCGAATAACCGAAGATCTCCTCGCTGCGCCGGTTGCACTGCTGGATCACCCTGTCTCGCACCAGCATGATGGCTGCGCTGGCGGAGTCGACGATGGCGTGCAGCTGCGCGTTGGCGCTGCGCAGGCTGTCGGTCGCTGCCGCGAGTTCGACGGTGCGCTCTTCCACCTGGCGCTCCAGTCCCTGGCGGTATTCGGCCAGTTCGCGCTCGGCCTGCTTCTGCGCCGTGATGTCGTTCCAGACCGCATGCATCAGCGTCTTGCCGCCGCGATGGATCGGGGTCAGCAGCACCAGGGCTGGAAATAGCTCGCCGTCGGCGCGCCGGTGCAGCCATTCGAACTGGTGGAAGCCTTCTGCCAGGGCGATCCGGCTCATCTCGGCGGCCTTGTCGATCGAACGGTTACCATCGGGCTGGAAAGGCGGCGAGATCATTTCGTGCGTCTGGCCCAGCAGCAGCTCGGGCCGATCCAGGCGCAGCATCTCGAGCGCGGCGCGGTTGGCTTCGATGACGCGGCCTCCCTCGAGCAGCACGATGGCCTGGCGCGTGCCCTCGAACAGGGTGCGCAAGCGTTGCTCGCTTT